>BHER01000030.1 GCA_003864555.1 Erysipelotrichaceae bacterium
ATTATACACGCTTCTCCGTTCCATTTAAAGTATTTAGCATGTAAATATTGTTTTTTATCCTTTTTCATCTTTTTTATCACACAAAGAAATAACCCTCTCCCATGAGGAGAGGGTTATTTCTTATTTTACTGCCAAAATCATTAATTCTGCCATTTCATTTGCATACGCTACTGGGTCTTCAATTGGCAACCCTTCAATTAGGAGAGCCTGTTTGTATAAAAGATTAGCATAAAGCCCTAGCTTTAGTTCATCTTTAGCTGAAATAGTTTCTAATGCTTGAAATAGTGCATGTTCTGGGTTAATCTCCAAAATTCTTTCGGCTCTCATTCCCATTCCAGCATCAGGCATACTACTTAAAATTTTCTCCATTTCAAGTGATAAGCCCTCACCGCCAACGAGGCAGACAGCACTATTTTTAAGTCTAGATGTTAAGCGAACTTGACTAACTTTCCCATCTAGTGCATCTTTAATTTTTTCTAAAAGTGATTTATTTTCAACTTGTTTTTCTTCAAGTTCTTTTTTCTCTTCTTCACTCGTAAAATCGAAATCACCTTGCGCAATTGATTGGAACTCTTTCCCATCATATGCCATTAGAGCTTTCATCGCAAATTCATCCACATCATTCAAAAAATATAAGACTTCGATATCTTGCTCCAAAATTTGTTCCATTTGGGGAAGCTTAACAATCTGTTCTGCTGATTCACCACTAGCAAAATAAATTGCTTTTTGATCCGCTTTCATCCGTGCAACATACTCTTTTAAGGTTACAAATGTTTCAGATTTTGATGTTTTGAACATAATCAAATCCTGGAGCAGCTCTTTTTTAGCACCATAATTATCATATATTCCATACATCAATTGCATACCAAATTCTTCATAAAAAGCATCATATGTTTCACGCTTTTTCTTAAGCATTTTCGTTAATTCATTTTTAATTTTTGTTTCGAGGCTCTTAGAAATTTTTTCAACTTGAGCATCTTGTTGTAACATCTCACGTGAAATATTGAGTGAGATATCCGAACTATCAACAAGTCCACGTACAAAACGAAAAGCATCCGTTATTAGGCCTTCGCATTTTTCTTCAACCAACACACCTTTTGAAAAAAGTTCAAGACCTTTTTTATACGATTGTTGATAAAAATCATGGCTTTTGACACTCGGAATAAAGAGGAGTGCATGATAGCTTATTTGCCCCTCCACACTGCTATGAATAATATGGAGTGGTTTCTGATAGTCATGAAATTCAGACATATAGAAGCTTTGATATTCTTCTTCACTCACATCTTTTTTATCCCGTTTCTACAATGCAATTTGTGAATTAACAATCTCGTTTTTGATCACGGCATCGTACTCTCCCGCAATTGGCTCACCCTCTGTATCCATTTTCTGTTCTTGCAGCGTTACATCCATATAGATTGGATATTTAATATAATCCGAGTATTTTTTTACGAGTGATTGAATTTCTGCCGCTTGTAAAAAAGCATCAAATACTTCTCCTTCACGGATATGAAGAACAACTTTTGTCCCAATACTCTCAACATCCGCAGACTCAATTTCATAAGATTCTTCTCCTGTTGAAGTCCATTTCAAGCCATCACTACCGATAGTTTTTGTATATACTTCAACTTTGTTTGCAACGATGAAACTTGAATAGAAGCCAACACCAAACTGACCAATGATATCGGCTGAATTCTCCTGCTTATCATCCGCTAATTCATTTACAAAATCTTTTGACCCAGAATGGGCGATTACACCAAGATTATTATGTAAATCTTCTTCATTCATCCCAATTCCCGTATCTGTAATCGTAATTGTTCTTGCACTTGTGTCTGTATGGATCGCAATTTCTAATTTTTCTGCTTCATATTTCTCATCTTGAAGTGCATAAAAATGTCTTTTGTCCAACGCATCACTTGCGTTACTTATTAGCTCTCGTAGAAAAATCTCTTTATTAGAATATATTGAGTGAATCATCAACTCAAGTAATTGTTTTGACTCTGCTCTGAATTCTTGTTTTTGTTTCATATTTTAACACGCTCTTTTCTATTTATTTTCTTATAATATCTATTGTACTATAATAGACAAAAAAAACAAAGTCTTTTTAGCACTTTTGCGTCTTGAGTGCTAAAACCTTTGTTTTTTTACCATATATACTGTTAAGCTGTTTGTCCCACACTTTCGACCGTATATTGCCCCGTCTCATCATCATATAAAATTTTTGTTAGTGACGCATTGGCAATCCCCGTTTTCGGCATTTCGATTCCCGGTTCAAGTAATTGAACGAGTGTACAAATTGTCATCCCATGTGAGACAATCAGCGTACATGTCTGATCTTTAGCCACCATCGCAGTTATCGTATTTTCTAAGCCTTTACGCAAGCGATTCGTGTACTTTTGATGCGTTTCTACCTCACCTATAAATCCTGTTTCAAATATTTCATTATGTACAGTAGTAATTGCTGTTATCATTTTTTCCATTGAATTGAGCACAATATTGACATCTTCTACTGCAATATTTGCATGATTTGCGAGTGCACTTTGCATGATTAAATCATCTTGCCCCTCAAATCCACCAAAATTAAATTCTCGAAAATTTGGTTCTAACTGGATTCTACTATCTGATTGTGTTTTTTCTAAAATGACTCTTGCTGTTTGCTGTGTTCGCCCACTATCACTACTATAAATGCCATCAAATACTATCCCGCTATCAAGGATTCCAACTCCTGCTGCTCCAACTCCTGCAATACCTTGTTCTGTTAGAAATGAATCACACCAGCCTTGAACAATATTATTCAAATTAAAATTTGTTTGTCCATGTCTCATAAAATATAAAGTCCGTTTTGCCATTTTTTTCCCTCATTTCTTTTATACTATAGCATACTTTTGGTCATAATGCTCTTTTTTATAAAAAGGGCATCTCGAAAGATGCCCTCCTATTTTATATGTTCTCACCATTACTTGCAATAACATCACGATACCATGCAAATGATTTTTTCTTATATCGTTTACAATCTCCTACGCCATCATCATCCAAATCAACATAAATGAAACCATAGCGTTTTGACATTTCTCCGGTTGATGCACTTACAAGGTCAATACATCCCCAAGGAGTGTACCCGAATAATTCTACACCATCAATCTGGATTGCATCCGCCATTTGTTCAATATGTTTTTGGAGATAATCGATACGATAATCATCCTCTATCACAAAGTTTTTATCCGGTTTATCAATTGCCCCTAATCCATTTTCTGCAATGAAAAGTGGAATACCATAACGCTCATATAAATCTGTCAAACCAATACGTAAGCCAATTGGATCAACTTCCCATCCCCATTCACTTGCAGCTAAAAATGGATTTTTGATTCCTCCAAAAAAGTTACCTTCTGCCATATTCACAGCAGTTGGATCTGCGGTATGTGTTGTTGACATATAATAACTGAATGCGAGATAATCAACACGGTATTTCGAAATAAGCTCTAGATCTCCTGGTTCCATCGCAAGTTCAATTCCTTTTGCGGCAAAATATTTTTTCGCATAATTTGGATAAGCTCCACGAATCTGTACATCATTACAGAAATAGTTGAGCATCCGACTTTTTTCTAGTCGTGCAAGACCATTTTCAGGTAATGAATCAATTGCATAGGCCGTTGCATAGATACTCATACAACCGATTTGTAGATCTTTGTTTATTTCATGTCCAATTTTAACTGCCAAACTACTTGCAACAAATTGATGGTGCATTGCTTGAAAGTTTTCAGCCTCTGTCGTATTTTGTGCTGCTAATGTGAAAAACGAGCCAAATAGTCCCGTATTAATCTCATTAAAAGTCATCCAATATTTCACACGGTCTTGGTAGCGTCCAAATAACACACGGACATATGTTTCAAAAAAACCGATAAGTGCGCGGTTTGTCCAACCATTATATTTTTTCACAAGATTTAATGGTGTCTCATAATGTGATATCGTAATTACTGGTTCAATATCATACTTCAATAATTCTGCGATCACATTATCATAAAATACGAGCCCTTCTTCATTAGGCGTGCTCTCATCACCTTCTGGAAAAATACGAGCCCATGAAATTGACATTCTATACGCTTTAAATCCCATTTCGGCAAATAAGGCGATATCTTCTTTATAATGATGGTAGAAATCAATACCTTGGTGGTTAGGATAAGTATATTTACTTTTATCCATTTCAAGCGAAAATTCCTGATTTGAAAGGATTTTTTTTCGATTTTTTCCTCCTGGTGAAATATCGGCAATCGTCAAACCTTTTCCACCTAAATTATAACCGCCCTCCATTTGATTTGCAGCTGTTGCGCCACCCCATAAAAAATTATCTGGAAATTTTTTCATTTTCGTCATTCCTTTCTCAGCTATTAAAAAAATATCCCATTTTTTTCAGAGTATACTATTTTTCTAAAGCTCATTTCTTCTATTATATCATTTTTTTATATTCATTATTTTCAAAAAAAGAAAATAAAAAGGAGAGCTACTGAAATCAGTAGCTCCCCCCTCTTAGTTCTATTTAGTATCTTTTTCGCTGTATACAAGGATTGTTCCGACAAGCCCTATTCCAAATGCGACAACTATAGCAATAATTGTCCCCCAAAAACCTGTTGTTAATCCAAGCTCTGGGTTAATTCTACTAGGAATTCCAAAAATACCTAATCCTCCCATTGCATATGATGTCGAACCTGATAGTCCAAGAATTATACCACCAACTGATCCACCAATACAACTAATAATAAATGGTGTTTTAAGTGGTAATGTCACACCATAGATTGCAGGCTCAGTGATACCGAAAATTCCTGTTGCAAATGCTGATGTTCCTAGTGTTTTAAGTTTTTGTTGTTTCGTTTTAATTATAACACCAAGTACTGCTCCAATTTGTGCAAATGATGCAGCAAATGTTAAGGCAAGTACCATATCATATCCAAGTGATCCAAAGTTTGCATAAGCAATTGGGATAAGACCCCAATGTAATCCGAAAATTACAAATACTTGCCAAAATCCACCAAGGAATGCTCCCGCTATTGCTGGTGATAGACCATAAAGATATAGACTTCCAGCACCTAGTAAATCTCCTGCCCATGTTGCAAGTGGTCCAATAACAATAAATGTTAATGGTGCTACTAAGAGTAATGTCAAAAATGGCACCATCATCAGTTTAACAATATCAGGGATGACTTTAGCAAAAAATTTCTCTACTTTTGCTGCTACATATGCTGACATAATAATTGGGATAACAGATGATGAGTACGTCATCAATATAACTGGTATTCCAAGAAATGTTAGATATACTGGTGATTCAATGATACTTCCTTGAAATAGATAATATAGTGGTTCAGCAGTTTTAGTCACTGCCCCCAAAGTTGGGTAGACAAGTGATGCTCCGAGGACCATTCCTAGGAATGGATTTCCTCCGAATTTTTTACTTGCGCTGTATCCTAAGATCACTGGGAAGAAGTAGAAAAGAGAATCTCCAATTGCATTTAAAATAATAAATGTCCCCATATCTGGTGTCAACCAGCCAAAAGCACGACAAAGTGCTACTACACCTTTTATCATCCCAGTTGCCGATAATACTCCTAGAGTAGGTGCAAATATACTTGATACCATATCAATAAAAACATTAAAGAGATTTTGCTTTTCTCCCTTATTATCCTCATTAATATCTAAAGGTGTTTCTGATTGAAGATTACCAGCTGCAAGAACTGCAGCGTACACTTCAGGCACGTGGTTTCCAATAACAACTTGATACTGTCCTCCACTTCTCATTACAGTGACAATTCCATCCATCTCTTTAAGTGCATCAGTTTGAGCAATGCTTTCGTCTTTGAGTTGGAAGCGCAGGCGTGTAATACAGTGTACAACGCTTCTTACATTATCCCGTCCTCCAATTTTTTCTAGTATTTCATTTGCTAAGTCATCGTATTTCATATAAAAAACTCCTCTCGTTTTGAATCTTCCCAATAAAAAAAACCTTAGAATTTTTTCTAATATTCCTCTGCATGTAAATAGCAGAGAGACTCAAAATTCTAAGGTTTTGCCCAATTATTTGGTAACAATCCTTTTATGTGTTTAGTATAGCATGAATTGAAAGCGGTTGCAAATACTTTTTGATCTTTTTTGATGAAATAATGATTAGTGATTTTTTACTTAAGTGATGTATCTATTTTCGCAACTAATACATCCGCCTTTTTATCAAATTGCTCCTCATCAAATGCTGTCTGTGTCTTTGGGTTTTTAAAGCGATAGCTCATCCCATCGATAACAAGTTTTCTAATATCACGAATCCCCATAATTTTAACAATGAGTTCCATATATTCGACACCATTTGTTGCTTTGAGCAAGCGTGAAAAAAATGGAGCCACAACTGGACCTCCTGTTGTATTTACCAAGAATGCTGTTTTACCTTTTAATTGTCCTTCTATGCTCAGTCCCTTGTATACAAAAAGCTTACCACTCACTAAAATGATATCCAAATAGGCTTTTAAAATTGCTGGCACACTCCAATTCCATGTCGGAAAGATAAAAACATACGCATCTGCAGCCATAAATTCATTGAGCAGCTTCTCACATTTATTCGTTACTTCTGTTTTTTGTGTAGCATCGTGTCTTGCTAAAAGGATGGCATTATCCAAAAAAGGAATATCCTGTTGATACAAATCGAGAATTACGATTTCCCTCCCATCCTTTGCAATTTTAGCTAGTAACTTTTCTGCTAATTTTTTTGTATGGGATTTTGTTGCATCTCTACCTGTTGCATCTATAACTAAAAATTTCTTCATATTCATTTCCTCCTATTATTATTATTGATTATATCACAAAAAGCTAGATAGCTAAAATATACTCCACGTTTCTAAGTTTAACAAAATGGCTACTACATGCTGCATGGCCCCACCTTTTTATCCTCCCAATTTGTACAATTTTGCTATTCTCACCCAAATATAGACAAATAAAAAAAGCAGGACTTGATACTAACCACATCAATTTGGGTTAGATACCATGTCCTCACTTTTTTATACTTTTAGTCTAAATCCGTTCCTGCAGATGCAATTACTTTTTTATACCAACCGAATGATTTTTTCTTTGTGCGTTTAAGCGTCCCATTTCCATCATTATCACGGTCTACATAAATAAAGCCATAGCGTTTTTTCATTTCGCCAGTTCCTGCACTTACAAGATCAATACATCCCCATGTCGTATAGCCTAAAAGCTCAACTCCATCAAGATTAATAGCATCATTCATCGCTTGTACATGAGCGCGGAGATAGTCAATACGATAGTCATCGTTTATTGCTCCTTGCGCATCAGGTATATCCACTGCTCCTAAACCATTTTCGACAATAAATAATGGTTTTTGGTAGCGATCATATAATTCATTCATTGTAATACGTAACCCAAGAGGATCAATTTGCCATCCCCACTCGCTTGCTTCCAAAAATGGGTTTTTGACAGAAGCAAAAATATTCCCAGCAGTTTGTGCTAATAATTCTTCATTTTCTGTTGAAACACGTGATGAATAGTATGAAAATGAAATGAAGTCAACAGTATGCTCTGCAAGTAATTCCGCGTCTCCCTCAAGAATCGGTAGAACAACCCCCTCACGTTCTAATTCCTTTAAAAGATACGCAGGATACGCCCCACGTGATTGCACGTCGATGAAAGCATAATTTTGACGATTATCTTTCTGTGCTTTAAACACATCACCAGGAGCACAATTATAAGGATATGAGAGACCTGCTGCTAGCATACAGCCAACTTTATTTTCGGGATCAATTTCATGAGCAATTTTCGTTGCAAGGCTACTTGCCACAAGCTCATGATGAATTGCCGTAAATTTTGTTTGTAATTTATTTTCGCCTTCTTCAAAGTAAATACCCGCTCCCATAAATGGTGCATGTAAAATCATATTGATTTCATTAAATGTTAACCAATATTTTACTAAGCCTTTATATCGTGTGAAAATAACGGTAACAAGGCGCTCATAGAAATCAACAAGTTTACGGTTACGCCATCCACCATATTCTGTAATAAGGTGCATTGGGCAATCAAAATGTGTGATCGTAACTAGGGGTTCAATCCCATATTTATGACATTCTTTGAATACATTCTCATAGAAGAGTAACCCTTCTTCATTTGGCTCAAGTTCATCCCCTTTTGGAAAAATTCTTGTCCAGGCAATTGATAATCTATATGTTTTGAATCCCATTTCACCAAAAAGTGCAATATCCTCTTTGTATGTGTTATACATATCAATTGCACCTTTGGCAGGGTAGAAATGTGCATCATCAAAAGCAAAATGCTTTTTCTCACCAGTAATAATTGGGAAGCGATCTTTACCAACTGGAACTAAATCGACATTTGCAAGCCCACGACCATCTACATCGTATGCACCCTCACATTGGTTTGCTGCTGTTGCGCCACCCCATAAAAAATTTTCAGGAAATCTCATTGTATTTTTCATTATATTTTCTCCTTCACTTTTAATTACTTATTCTGTCATTTTTATTTTTGTACTTGAAAACTGATTAAAAAAACCTCGAAAAACATGATAAAAGCACATGCCTATTTTCATGATTTTGAGGTTTTGCCCTATAAAAGGTAACAATCCATTTTTATTAAATCTGCCTATATTTTTTTCTCTGCAACGCGATAAATATGTAAAAGTAGATACACCTGCTCAGACTTTCGCATCTCCATACCGTAAATTTCAACAAGGCCTGCTTCGACTTTTTTTACACATGTATACGCTTTTGGATATTTATATGAAAGTTCATCATATAAAAATGCTTCATCATTTTCAACCACATCGGATTGAATAACACGACGAACAAAAAACTGTAAATGTGTAATAAAACGTGCATAGTTCAAAGATGTGTCATCTAGTACAATACCATAATGGAATTGTACAATTCCAATGACGGTGTGCAAAACCTCGGCAACACGGCTTGTAACGCCCATATTCCCTGCAGCTTGTTGTGCATTTACAAGGTGTAATGCGATAAACCCTGCTTCATCTTCTGCGAGTGAAATTTCAAAATGCTTTTCCAGAATTTCGAGTGCATGACAGCCTGCTTTATATTCATTTGGATAAAACTTTTTGGTTTCCCATAGCAAAGCGTTTTTGACCTTATGCCCCAGTTTAAAACGTGAAATCATAAAGCTAATATGGTCCACTAATGCAATATAAATATTATCATTCAGTGGTTCATCAATATATGCCTTTGAATCTTCAATAATTTCCGATGCAAGTTCAATATATTCAGGTGCAACTTCGCTCATAAGTTGGGAAAAGTGTTCTGAAAACACATTATTTCTTGAAGTGAAAACTTTTTCGATTTTATGTGTATCTATTGCTTCCCCTATTTTTTTTTGGAAGGCAAGTCCTTTTCCCATTACAACAACTTCGTGTGCATCTTTATTTTCAGAAAGTACAACATTATTATTCAATATTTTCTTTATTTTCAATGTTCTCACCCCTAAAAAAATCATCATCCACTCAGGGAATCACCTTTACGGTATCGCCTATTTCGAGAAAACTTACAGCATAATTATTATAGCACACCTTGAAAGCGTTTGCAATTTTTTTGCAAAAATTTTTCATAAATACTATTGTACAGGATAAAAAAAACGCTGATACTTCAGCGCATATTTTCTATTTGGAGCGGGTGATGGGAATCGAACCCACGCCGAAAGCTTGGAAGGCTCCCGTTCTACCATTAAACCACACCCGCAAAAATATAATGTAAATATTCTTACAAGAATAATTATAGCATTTCGGACTATAACTGTCAATATTTTTCCAATAAAAAATGCTGAATATACATTTTTTTATCGAGAATATTGACAGCACGTATCTATATAGTTCCCAGAATTTTAGCCAGTCAAAAGTATAGTAATCTCGGTTACAAAATAGCCGAAATATTTTGAATAGCACGGGCATTTCGGACTAACCATTCCATACTTATTACATCGGCATTCCTCATCTAGGATCAAGTAGATACTCTTATTCTTACCAGTCTCCCCACACGACCGCTATTTCAACTCACCTGTTGCACGGTTGTGAAGTTAGTGGCTGCTAGTCCAATAAAATGAGCATCTGAGACTGCAAATTATGCACATCCAGTTCTACAACTTTTTTCAACAAGTTATTTACATAAAAAAAAAGCTGTTTTACAACAACTTTAGATTTTACTCATTGACTGAGTTTCATTACAATATGGTGGACCAGAGAGGACTCGAACCTCCGACCTCACGATTATCAGTCGTGTGCTCTAACCAGCTGAGCTACTGGTCCATTGTAGTTTTTAAAAAAATTGGAGCGGGTGATGGGAATCGAACCCACGCCGAAAGCTTGGAAGGCTCCCGTTCTACCATTAAACCACACCCGCATATTTTTTTTATGATTTTGAAGTTCACTAAACTTTTATAAAATGGCGGTCCCGACGGGATTCGAACCCGCGCTCTCCTGCGTGACAGGCAGGCATGTTAACCGCTACACCACGGGACCACATTTTTGGACTATTAAATTATAACATTGTCACTACTATTGAATAAAAAATGGTGGCGGGGACAGGATTTGAACCTGCGACCTTCGGGTTATGAGCCCGACGAGCTACCGAACTGCTCCACCCCGCGATATATAAGGTGATACTGGTAATAGACTTAAAATGGAGGAGGAAGAGGGATTCGAACCCCCGCGGAATTTTACTCCCCTGTCGGTTTTCAAGACCGATCCCTTCAGCCAGGCTTGGGTATTCCTCCGTATTGTTTACTGATATTAGTCCTATAAATGGTGGACCCTGCAGGACTCGAACCTGCGACCGATCGGTTATGAGCCGATAGCTCTAACCAACTGAGCTAAGGGTCCTTATTCAATGGTAGCGGCGGAGGGAGTCGAACCCCCGACCTTTCGGGTATGAACCGAACGCTCTAGCCAGCTGAGCTACACCGCCATTAGAAGCAAGTCTGCATAATCAATATTCTTTTTAAATGGTGGAGCCTAGCGGGATCGAACCGCTGACCTCCTGCGTGCAAGGCAGGCGCTCTCCCAGCTGAGCTAAGGCCCCTTATGTTTTTTATTTTTTAATTAAATGGTCGGGAAGACAGGATTCGAACCTGCGACCCCTTGGTCCCAAACCAAGTGCTCTACCAAGCTGAGCTACTTCCCGAACTTTTTTTTAAATTGGTGCGCCTAGCAGGACTTGAACCCACAGCCTTTTGATCCGTAGTCAAACGCTCTATCCAATTGAGCTATAGGCGCAAAAATTATGGTGCCTAGGGCCGGAATCGAACCGGCACGGATTATACATCCGCAGGATTTTAAGTCCTGTGCGTCTACCAGTTCCGCCACCCAGGCATAATTATTATTATTTATTTTTAGGTTAAATTCTTATTAAAAGAATAATGGTGTCCCGGAGAGGACTCGAACCTCCGACCCACTGATTAAAAGTCAGTTGCTCTACCGACTGAGCTACCGGGACATATATTAAATTATTTGGCTGGGCCAGCTGGATTCGAACCAACGAATGACAGAGTCAAAGTCTGTTGCCTTACCGCTTGGCGATGGCCCAATAACATTGAATGGTGGCTCAGGACGGAATCGAACCGCCGACACAAGGATTTTCAATCCTTTGCTCTACCGACTGAGCTACTGAGCCGAAAAGTAATATGGTGACCCGTACGGGGTTCGAACCCGTAAATGCATGCGTGAAAGGCATGTGTGTTAACCGTTTCACCAACGGGCCAATATATAATGGCGCCCCATTCAGGACTCGAACCTGAGACCCCTTGATTAACAGTCAAGTGCTCTAACCAACTGAGCTAATGAGGCATTCATATTTCTCTCTGTTGCCTTTTAACTAACACGTTTTGGCAACAGGAATATAATACCATGAATAGATAAAAACGTCAACATCTTTTTTCAAAAAAAACGTTTTTTTTCTCTTTATTTTTAAAACTCCCGATTTAATAAGCTTCCTCAAAAAAAAATCAGATTTTTTTACTTATATCATATAAATATCCATATGCGGATTTACATTTTTTTGAAAAATACACCAAAAATATGAAATTTCTCTCCGAAATGCAATCATAGATTTCAATCTGCCTAAAAATAATATTACATTCTCCTAAGCAATTTACTTTAATGGCAACTTTTACCTCCTCGCCATTCAGATTTTAAAGCTGCCTGCTCATTTTCAATAGACTATTCTATGTGCGGATAAAAAAAACTTCATCCCAAATAATATTGGGA
>BHER01000031.1 GCA_003864555.1 Erysipelotrichaceae bacterium
AAATATTATCAAACATACCAAAAAGAGGGGTTAGGTACGCAGTTTTTTCGCATAAGGAAAAGGCTTATAAACACCGCTATAACAGCGTTTATAAGCCTTTTTATTGTTTCAAAGTGTCAAACTCGAGGTATAACCTATCCTTTCGGTAGCAACAAGACTTTCTGCAGCAAATAGTCTAAGAAATGGCGGACTAGTTCACACCGAAGAGCAACAAGCAGCAAGAGTAGAGCAAATGAAAGAAAGATTGGCAGAAAAACAAGCAGCAGGAGAAATAACACCCCGGAGTATATTGATGTTATAACAAATATAGAGTCAGGAACAATGCAGAGTGGAATGAATGGCACGAATGGGAATAGTGGAATGCACGGAAATGGAAAATACTTTTTTAAAAAAATACAAGAAATAGAAACGGAGAGCAGGACAGATATTATTAACAGATATCACTTATTTGAGAATGTCAGCCAATAAATTTGCATATTTATCAACGATTAAAGATTTCTTCACTTTCTCCTTTTTATTTAGTTGTCCTTGATATGGGGTAAAGTGCAGATATCAGTTAAAGTTCAGATAACTAACACATAGTATTCAGAATAGAGGAGTATACTTAGAGTGCATGCCAGAGGAGGCGATAGCATACGCAACTAAGTTTCAGGCCACATGAATATAAAAAATGAAAGGAAGTATATATATGAAAAAAAGAATGCATATTATAGCAGGAATAGCAGCTTTAAGCCTTTTGGCAACAACAAGTCTTTCGGCAGCAACAAGTCTTTCTACAGCAAATAGTCTAAGAAATGGCGGATTAGTTCACACCGAAGAGCAAAAAGCAGCAAGAGTAGAGCAAATGAGAGAAAGATTGGCAGAAAAACAAGCAGCAGGAGAAATAACACCCTCAGAGTATAATGATGCTATAACAAATATAGAGTCAGGAACAATGAGCGGTCGTATGCGTGGGATGAACGGAGACGCTCACATGCAATACACAGAAGAGCAACAAGCAGCAAGAGTAGAGCAAATGAAAGAAAGATTGGCAGAAAAACAAGCAGCAGGAGAAATAACACCCTCAGAGTATAATGATGTTATAACAAATATAGAGTCAGGAACAATGCATGGTGGTATGAATGGCATGAATGGAAATAGTGGAATGCATGGAAATGGTGAAATGCGCGGAAATGGAAATGGCGGAATGCGCGGGACGAATTAACATACTCAAGGCTCAAAAGAGCGATAAAGTTCAAATAATTTGACTTTCTCCCACTATATATGAGGAAAAAACGACGAATAATTGAATTTAAAATAAAGATATGGGATAATTGAGCAGAAGGATGTGATCCAAGTTGGCAAAAATATTAATCTGCGATGATGAACCAGGTCTCCGCTTAGTTTTAAAACGCTATGCAACTTTTGAGGGGCATGATGTAACGGAGGCAGAAGATGGGTTAGATGCTATTGCACTATGCCAAAAGCTAGAATTTGATATCATCATCATGGATGTGATGATGCCAAAACTAGATGGATTTGCAGCCGTTAAGGAAATCAGAAAGCATGCGGATACACCAGTTATTATGCTCTCGGCTAGAAGTGAAGAATATGATAAAATTTTAGGATTTGAAGTTGGGGTTGATGACTATGTCATTAAGCCTTTTTCCTCTAAGGAAATCATGCTAAGAATACAATCAATTTTGCGCAGGGTAAGTCAAGTTACCCCCCAAAAAGGACAACTTATTTTTGAAAAAGCAGGACTGAAAATTGATATGATGGCATATAAAGTCTTTATTGAAGGGGTATCCATCAGAATGGCACCAAAAGAATATGAGCTCTTATTTTGTCTCGTTAGGCATAAAAATATTGTTGTAACAAGAGAAAAAATCCTAGCAGAAGTATGGGGAATGTCTTATTTTGGTGATGATCGGACGCTCGATACGCATATGAAACTTGTGCGAAAAGCACTCGGACCATATGCAAAATTTATTTCAACACTACGGGGAGTGGGGTATCGTTTTGATGAATAATATAAAACTGAAATGGCGAATTTTCATCTTCTTCATCGGATTCTGCGGGACTTTACTCTTAATGCTCTGGCTTTTTCAAACTATTTTTTTAAATGATATGTATAAATTAGTCCGTAAATCTGAAATGAATCAGGCAATAGAATATGTTGAAAAAAATAGCACATCCCCTGATTTACAAAGCATTTTAGCAAAGATTGCCGAAGAAAAAGAAATCTTTGTGATGCCGACAGCTGACTTTATGATACCTAAATCTGATTTTAAGATGCAGGGACAACAAAAGCATAATATGATGCGCAATCAAGAAGCAATAACAGAGCAAAAAGACGTCATACTAAGAGATGGTAGTATCATGTCTTTGAGTTTCTATGCCATAATAACACCAGTTATGGCAACGACGCGGACATTACAGATGCAATTATATTTCATCACAGCAGTGATGATTTTACTTTCTAGTATTCTTGCAGTAATTCTTGCTTCAAGGATATCAAAACCAATTGAAAAATTGAACACAAGTGCAAAAATATTAGCAACAGGTAAATATGATACAAAATTTAGTGCAACTGGATTTTTAGAAATAAAAGAGCTTGCAAATACCCTGAATATTGCAGCATCTGAGCTAGCAAAATCTGAACATCTGAGACGGGAATTACTAGCCAATGTCTCACATGATTTACGAACACCACTAGCCCTCATCTACAGTTATGCAGAAGTTATGCAGGACTTTCCAATGGAAATAACACATGAGCAGACGCAAACAATTATGAATGAGGTAAACAGGCTAAGCATCCTTGTAAGTGATATCCTTGATTTATCAAAACTTGAGGTGGGAATTGGTGTCGTAGCAAAAAAGAGCTATAATATTACCAAAAGGATGCAAGAGGCTGTTGTAAACTTACAAGCACTTGTAAAAAAAGATGGATATACCATAAAATTGTCTGCAAAAGAAGAGGTGGTAATTGCTGCAGATGAGGTACAACTTACACAAGCTATTTATAATTTGTTGATAAATGCGATTAACCACACTGGAGCGGATAAGGTTGTGATACTTACGCAATCTGTTATCGGTGATTTTTTGAAAATTGAAGTTAGCGATAGCGGGGAGGGAATAGCAGCAGATGAACTCCCGTATATATGGGATCGTTATTACAAAGGAGCAGCAACCCATGCAAGAGCAACAATTGGAACGGGGATAGGCCTGTCAATTGTAAAAAAAATTATCGAAAACCATGGTGGAACATACGGTGTCAATTCGGATAAGAACGGGAGTACTTTTTGGTTTCTACTTGCAATTGTGTAGGGCATACTGAGTATGGATAGAAAAAGTACCCATAATATGATTAGAAGAAACGGGAGCCGTTTCTTTTTTTTAACCCTATCTCGCCCTAAAAAAAGGTTAACCTAAAAAATAAAATAAAATCTTGCTAATTTTAAAAGGCTATGCTAATATTAATGTATTAGTTCGAATACAGGAATGAAGAGGTGTAAACATGATAACTATCCGCCTATCAAAATCAGAGCAAGATTATCTCAAAGCAATCTACGAAGTGCATATTAAAGAAAATAAGCAGATTGTCAGCATTAAAGAGCTTGTGGCAAAACTTGAATTTGCCCCACCGACAATTACCGAAATGCTCAAACGGCTAGAGAAGAAAAATTTACTTGAATATCAAAGTTATAAAGGTGTGCTACTTTCAGACGAGGGTATCAGGCAGGCGCGCTTCATTCTTAAGTCGCATCGCGTATGGGAGTTTTTTTTACTACGAAATTTAGGGTATCAGCCAGATAATGTCCATGAAGAGGCAGAGGCATTAGAACATGCAGCATCTCCCAAAATGGTGGAGCGGCTATATAATTATCTTGGAGCACCAGCTTTTTGTCCCCATGGGAATGAAATACCACAAGAAAATTTTTGGGACGAGCAAGTATTCGAAATTTCGATTGCGGATGCCCCACTAAATAAGCGGCTAGCGCTTGCACATGTTTCAGAAGAAACGGCAGCTTTTTTCGGGAAAATGACAGAGAAAACATATCGCAATATTATCGTGATTGAGGAATTAATCGATGGCAGTAAAATTGTCAACCTTTCTGGAATAAGTTTTGTCTTACCAGCCTTTTTTCAGAAAGAATTAACAGTGTACCAATATGTTAAGGGGGACAAAGTATGAGTACAAAGATGAAGTATCTGCTACATATTTTAGCAGCAACAGTACTTATGCTGAGCGCTATTTTTGTGTATGCGGGTGCTAGCAAAGCAGAAAAAGATGTGCATGAAAAACTAAAAGTAACAGTAACAACAACCTTTTTGGGTGATGCATTAGAGCAGATTGCAGGAGATGCAATTGACCTGATAGTCCTAATGGGGCCAGGAATTGATCCGCATCAGTATCAGGCAAGTAGTTCTGATTTGAATAAACTTTTGGATGCGGATGTGATTTTCTATGGTGGCTTACATTTAGAGTCCAAACTAGCCGAAGTCCTCGAAAAACTTGAAGAAAGTGATCGTATAGTTATCAATACGAGTCGTGGAATTCCCCAAAATAAACTCTTAAAAATTAATGCAGAAGCAAGTACAAATGAGGCAATATACGACCCACATATTTGGTTTGATATCAGACTATGGGAGCAAGTTATTACAGAAATAACGAATGTACTAATAAAAATAGACAGCAAAAATGCGGCATACTACCAGACACAAGTTGAGCGTTATCGACTGGAATTAGCTGATTTAGAAAAATATACTATGGATATGATTGCAACAATTCCAGAAAACACACGCTACCTCATTACTGCACATGATGCCTTCAACTATTTTGCTGAATACACAGGAATGGATGTTCGTAGTATCCAAGGGATTAGTACAGTTGTAGAAGCAGGAACTAGTAATATTAGTGAGACTGCAAACTTCATTGCAGAACATAAGATTAAGGCTGTTTTTGTAGAATCAACAATCTCGCCAAAACTGATGCAGGCATTAACCGAATCAGTCCGTGCAAAAGGCTTTGATACGAGCATCGGAGGTGAATTATTCTCAGATTCAACAGGTACACGTGGAACACCAGAGCAGAGCTATATCGGTACGTATCGCCATAATGTCAAAACAATTGTCGAAGCACTAAAATAGTAAAGGGGTAACAAAAATGAAAGATATTGTATTAAAAGTAGAAGATTTAACAGTCGCGTATCAAAATATGCCAGTGCTATGGGATGTTGATGTTTCAGTACCCGAAGGAGTACTTGCAGCAATTATTGGACCTAATGGTGCAGGGAAATCAACCCTTATTAAAGCAACACTTGGTCTAATCAAACCATTATCAGGTACTGTTTCTTTTTTTGGTGGACCGTATAAAAAGAACTATCAACGAATTGGCTATGTGCCACAAAAAGAAGCGGTGAACTGGGATTTTCCAGCAATAGTTCTTGATGTTGTAACAATGGGTCTCTATGGTAAAATTGGCTGGTTCAAGCGTGTACGTAAAAGTGACCGCAAAAGTGCACTTGCGGCCTTAAAGCAAATCGGGATGGAAGAATTTGCCCAACGGCATATTAGTGAGTTATCAGGGGGGCAGCAGCAACGAGTATTTTTAGCACGTGCGATTGTTCAAGATGCTGATTTATATTTTATGGATGAGCCCTTTGCCGGAATTGATATTAAAACGGAAAAAGTTATTATTGAGTGCCTGCGTGCGATGCGTAAACGCGGGAAGACAGTTATTGTCGTACACCATGATTTAAATACAGTGAAAGAATATTTTGATTATGTTCTAATGGTAAATAAAGTTTTAGTAGCAAGCGGTCCAACTGAAACAACATTTACACCTGAAAATATCAAAATAGCATTTAATAGTGAAATGCCACTTAGGGAAGAGGTGTAGACATGTTTGACTATACTTTTTTACTTGTGCTTGGTAGTTGTATTATTCTCTCGGCAGCAAGCAGTATGATAGGTCTTGTTGTTGTTTTACAAAAAGAAAGCCTTGTTGGAGATGCCCTCGCACATGCAGCATTACCTGGGGTCGTGATTGCATTTTTGCTAATTGGTCAGAAAATAACGCTATTATTACTGCTAGGAGCATTCATATCAGGTATTATTGCAGTCATCCTTATCTACTTCATCCGCAAAAATGTAAATCTGCCATTTGATGGTATTTTAGCAGTCATCCTCTCAAGTTTTTTTGGCTTTGGGATGGTATTGCTCACATTCTCGCAAAAGCTCCCGAACGCAGCTCAAGCGGGATTAAAGAGTTTTATTTTCGGACAGGCATCGGCAATTCTATTAGAAGATGCCTATCATATTCTGATTGTCTCAACTATCGTTTTCAGTCTTTTCCTCCTTTTCTGGAAGGAAATTAAAATATATGTCTTTGACCCACTTTTTGCCCAAACACTTGGATTTAACAATACGGTGATACAACTCCTCATTTCAAGTCTGATGATGGTAACAATTATAACCCAATTACAGACAGTTGGGATTATTCTGACAAGCTCAATGCTCATTGCACCAGGAGTTGCAGCCCTTCAATGGACAAAAGATTTTAAAAATGCTGTTATGCTTGCGATGGTTTTTGGGAGTGTATCGGCAACAGCAGGTGTTATTTTTAGCACAATTTATGCAAATGTTCCCACGGGACCTGCAATTATTGTTGTCATGTCACTTTTCGCAATTTTCTCCCTTATTTTTGGAAGTCGGGGAACATTGCAACAACACCTCAAGCAGAAGAAATTTCTAATATCAAAGTAATAAATGAGAGAAAGGAGCAGAAAGTATGAATATCGAAGTATTATTAATTCTTATTATTGCAGCCCTTAGCTGTGTATCCGTTGGTATTTTTCTCATGCTGCGGAATCTTTCAATGATGGCGGATGCGATGAGCCACACAATTTTACTCGGGATTGTTCTGGGGTTCTTTATTTCTAAAAGTATCCACTCACCAATCCTCCTAGTATGTGGTGTCCTTATTGGATTACTCTCAAGCTTTGCAATTAGCCTTCTTGAAAAAACAAAGCGGATGAGCGAAGATGCAGCAATTGGTATTATTTTCCCCCTCTTTTTTGGGAGTGCCGTGATTTTAATAACCCTTTTTGCAAGTAATGTCCATCTTGATTTGGATTCAGTCCTTTTAGGAGAGGTGACATTTGCGCCACTTTCACGGATGATTTTTTTTGGTGTATCCATGCCAACCTCACTTGTATGGTTGAGTGGAGGGTTAATTTTGAATGTGGTGTGTATCACCCTTTTCTACAAAGAATTGAAAATCACCTCATTTGATCCCGTTTTGGCAACAATAACAGGAATTTCTATTGTGGCAATCCAGTATGGCTTAATGGGACTTGTCTCCCTAACATCGGTACTAGCTTTTGATGCAATTGGGAGTATACTGGTCATCGCTTTTATGATTGGACCTGCCATGAGTGGACGACTTGTTAGCAATACGCTTGAAGAAATGATCGTTGCTAGTATTATTTTCACATTGGTTAATACAGTAATTGGCTACTTTTTGTCCCTCTTTTTTGATGTTTCGGTGGCAGGAATGATTGCAACAGTCACTGGGGTTACTTTTTTAATAACAGTCTGTGTGGCACCTGAAAAAGGTGTCATCACACAAATCATAAAACGCCAGACCAAAAAACGTTTATTTGAACAAGAATTACTATTATTGCATCTGCAATCACATGAGCATGAACTCGATTATGCCATTGAGGCGGGGAAGAAAACAATTTTATTTCATTTACATTGGGATGAGAAAAAGTTTGCCGCAGTGAGTGAAAAATTGATAGTCAATAATGAGATTGAATGCGAAAATGATGTCTACTTTCTAACAGAAAAAGGAAGCATGCATGTCGAGTATGTTCGGGCATTTTACAAAATCAAGCATATTAAAAAAGGACAGATAGGATAAGAGCAAGCATGCGGGTATTATTGGCATAGATGAAGAATAAAAAATAACATAGGTATTGAGAGTAGCATCTACTAGAGGGGCTACTCTTTTTTATAGAAAAAAGGGGCGCTTATTAGTAAGATTTCGCAACTTTTTATCTATGTTTCACAGTATCATTTTAGCCTGCACCAAAAAAGTAAAATATGCAAAAAAAACTTCTCTTTTTCTTTCAGTATGTTATAATATATAACAATATAAAAAAGAAGGAGTTGGATTTTAATGCAAAAAATCAGAAGTAGAAAAGAAGTTTTTAATTTCTCGGCAGGTCCTGCAGTACTACCAACGTCTGTACTTGAAAAGGTGCAAGCGGAAATATTATCATATGGAGGCAGTGGTATGTCCGTTATGGAATTAAGCCACCGCTCATCATGGTTTATCGAAATTATTGAAAGTGCTGAAGTCCTTCTTCGTGAATTAATGGCAATTCCAGACAACTATAAAGTTCTTTTTTTACAAGGAGGGGCAAGCCTGCAATTTGCGATGGTTCCGCTCAATATTGCACCAAACAAAAAAATTGGTTTCATCGACACAGGCGTTTGGTCAGCAAAAGCAATCGAAGAAGCACAAAAGCTTGGAGGCTATGATGTTCGTGTCTTGGCAACAGGGAAAGAGAGCAATTTTTCCAAACTCCCTCAAATTGGAGAAATTCCAACTGATCTGGACTATCTTCATATTACAACAAATAATACAATTGAAGGAACTTGTTTTTTCGATGTACCAAAAACAGATGTGACACTTGTTGCTGATATGTCCTCAAATATTTTAGCAAATGCTTATGATGTCCGCGATTTTGGTGTTATTTACGCAGGTGCACAAAAAAATTTAGGACCAGCTGGTGTATGCGTTGTTATCATCCGTGAGGATTTACTTGAACTGAACACAAATCCATTACCAACAATGCTTGATTTCAAAATTCAAGCAAAAAATAAATCACTTTATAATACGCCACCAACTTTTGCAATTTATGTCATGAAACTTGTATTCGAGTGGTCAAAACAAGTAGGTGGAGTAGCAGCAATTGAAAAAAATAATCGAACTAAAGCAGGAATACTCTATGATTATCTAGATGCATCGACACTTTTTTCATCACCAGTTGATAAAAGCTGCCGGTCACTTACAAATATTCCATTTATCACAGGAGATAAAACAATTGACAGTGATTTCATTAAACAAGCAACAGCAGCAGGATTCGAGAATTTAACTGGGCATCGCCTTGTTGGTGGGATGCGCGCAAGCCTATACAATGCATTCCCAATTGAGGGCGTATATGCACTTGTTGACTTTATGAAAAAATTTGCTGAAGCGAGAGGGGAAAAATAAAATGTTTGAAATCAAAACGTATAATGCAATTGATCCAGCGGGAATTAAACGCCTCAAAGATGCGGGGAATACGGTTGATACTGGTATCGCACCAGATGCAATTCTAATCCGCAGCCAAAATATGCATGAAACAGAAATCCCAAGTAGCCTGCTTGCCATTGGTCGCGCAGGAGCGGGAGTTAATAATATCCCAATTGATGCGTGTGCGAAAAATGGTATTGTGGTATTTAATACCCCAGGAGCAAATGCAAATGCTGTAAAAGAACTGGTATTTGCAAATCTTTTCATGGCGGCAAGACCAATAGTAGAGGGTATCAACTGGGTGAGAACATTGCCAATTGACACGCCGGATATTGAGGGAGTTATCGAAAGTGAGAAAAAACGATTTGGGGGGACTGAACTTATCGGTAAAACATTAGGTGTTGTGGGACTTGGTGCAATTGGTGCAATGGTTGCCAATGATGCATACCGTCTTGGAATGGATGTTTTAGGATACGACCCCTATGTATCGGTTGATACTGCATGGACGATTTCAAGTCGTGTCAAACGTGTGCATGATTTAACAGAACTTCTAAAAAATGCTGATTATATTACAATCCATATTCCTTTAGTGGCAGAAACAAAACACTTAATAGATGCGACAACATTACGTGCAATTAAAAAAAATGCGGTGTTGCTAAACTTCTCAAGAGGAGAACTTGTTGATAATTCAGCCGTATTAGAAAGTTTAGCAAATGGAAATCTTGGACGCTATATTACTGACTTCGTAGCACCAGAATTACTAGCACATGATAAAATTAGTATTTTGCCACATCTTGGTGCCTCAACAACATAAGCCGAAGTCAACTGTGCAAAAATGGCGGCACGGACGTTAAACTATTTTCTTGAAACGGGAAATATTAAACGCTCAGTAAACTTCCCAACAGTAGAACTTGGGTTACAATCAGCATTACGCTTTTCAATTATCCACTGTAATGTTCCCAATATGCTGGGAATTATGAGTACGGAACTTGCAAAACATAATATCAATATTATAAATATGTTAAACCGCAGCCGTGGTGATTTTGCCTACACATTGATTGATATGGATGATATCACACCAGAAAACCTAGAAGCACTCCTTCAAACACTTAATGCTGTTGAGGCAATCATCCGCATTCGTGTTATCAAAGCTCAAGCCTAATATAAAAAAAAGCCCTCAACTTAGAGTGGCAGAGGAGGAAGACAGATGGTAGTTATTCGACCGTTCAAAGCAATTAGACCAAGCGCTGACAAAGTACAGGAAGTGGCCTCATTGCCATATGATGTAATTAATAGCAAGGAAGCAGCCAAACTTACTGCAAATAATCCCTATTCATTTCTCCATATTGATAAATCAGAAGTAGATTTAGCAGAAGACATTTCACCATATGATGAGAGTGTCTATGCGAAAGCGAAAGCGAACTTAGCAGCTTTTTTAGAAAAAGGCTGGTTCATTCAAGACAAAGAGCCACAACTGTATGTCTATGAACTTACAATGGCAGGTCGGAGTCAAACGGGACTTGTTACATGTACCTCAAGTGATGATTACCTCACAGGAAAAATCAAAAAGCATGAATTTACCCGTGAAGAAAAAGAAATTGATCGAATCCGCCATGTTGATACATGCGATGCGAATACAAGCCCCATTTTTCTCACATATAAAGGACAAAAAGCCATTGATACCATTATGACAAAAACGATGGAGCAAGCGCAAATCCTGTATGATTTTACTAGTTTTCATGATGTGAGACACCGTATTTGGCCATTAAAAGACCCTACGGATATCCATGAAATCACAGAACTTTTTGCCAACGATGTTGATGCTTTGTATATTGCAGATGGGCATCACCGAACAGAATCAGCAGTTAAAGTGGGATTGAAAAGACGGAAGAGTAATCCAAATGCAACAGCAGATGCCGAGTTTAATTATTTTCTATCCGTACTTTTTCCTGCTAATGAATTAGCAATTTTAGACTATAACCGTGTTATTTCAGCACCTCTTCCCGAGCAGTTCATGGAACAATTAGGGCAAGCATTTGAGCTTGAGGTATCTGATTTAGGACAATACAAACCACAAAATCCAGGTGAAATTGGGATGTATCTGCATAGTAGCTGGTACAAGCTTACAATTAAGCCTGAAGTTATCCCAAATGATGAAGTTGGCTCTCTGGATGTTTCAATTTTACAAAAAGAAGTATTAGAGAAAATCTTTGATATTCAAGATATTCGAACGGATAACCGTATTGATTTTGTCGGTGGAATTCGTGGACTTGGCGAGCTTGAAAAATGTGTAGATAGTGGTGGATTTACTGTTGCTTTTGCAATGTACCCAACAACAGTTGAGCAGCTACTTGCTGTTGCGGATGCTAATTTAATTATGCCACCAAAATCAACATGGTTTGAACCAAAATTATTGAGTGGACTCTTTGTCCATGATTTAGAATCAAAATAAATAAAAAAAGATGAAAAGCATAAAATTCATCTTTTTTTCTTATATTACTTGTATATTTATGCAATTTTTAATTTACGTGTCCAGTCTCATAGGGCACAGTTTATAAGTCGACATCCCTTTAATCTTTCTATAGAAAAAAATCAGGAATATTGTAATTGACATGATAACCCGATATAATAAAGAGAGTATAAAAAAAGGGGGAGCATTGGAATGCGGACACATAATAGGTGTGTGATTGCTGTACCATTATCTGAGGGGGAGGAATTTTTTAATCTCTTTCCAAAATATCTACCGATGGTGGAACAGCGTATTAAAAAAGTTACACAAATAATAGGAAATGATAATATAC
>BHER01000032.1 GCA_003864555.1 Erysipelotrichaceae bacterium
GAAGTAGTCTGCGGGCCAATGTTTGCTGGTAAAACAGAAGAATTAATTCGCCGCGTACACCGTCTAGACTATGCAAATAAAAGTTACAAAGTCTTTAAACCAATCATTGATAAAAGATATGAAAAAACAAAAGTTGTATCACATAATGGTTTAAATCAAGATGCTATTGTTATTGAAAATCCTAAGGATATTCTACAGCATATTGATCATACAATCCAGGTAGTTGCTATTGATGAAATTCAATTTTTTACAGATGATATTGTTGCTGTTTGCGAATATCTTGCAATGAATGGGACACGTGTTATCGCAAGTGGACTTGATATGGATTTTCGAGGAGAACCATTCTCAGTTATGAAAGAGCTACTAGTACGTGCAGAATTTGTAACAAAATTAACAGCAATTTGTATGACTTGTGGAGCACCAGCTACGAAAACACAGAGATTAATTGATGGGAAGCCCCCAAAATATGATGACCCAATTATACTTGTTGGAGCAGCCGAAAGTTATGAGGCACGCTGTCGCCATTGCCATGAAGTGATAGAAAGACCAAATATTTTAGCTTAGTTGATCTAAGTTGAGAATTGATATGAAGAAAAGAGAGATAGAATGTTAGATAAATTACAATCAGTTGAAAAACGGTATGAGCAGCTCAATGAACTTTTGAGTACCCCAGAAATTGCAGCAGACATTAATAAATTACGTGAACTATCAAAGGAGCAGGCCAGTATTCGTGCAATTTATGAAGAGTATAAAAAGTATGCAATTGTGCTAACAGGACTTGCTGAGGCAAAAGAAATTCTCGAAACCGAAAATGATGAGGACTTTCGTGAAATGGCAAAAGAAGAAATAAAACATTTTCTAACGCAACAAGAAATACTAGAACAATCCCTTCGTGTTTTACTTGTACCAAAAGATCCAAATGACGAAAAAAATGTTATTGTTGAAATCCGTGGTGCAGCTGGTGGAGATGAGGCCAATATTTTTTGTGGAGATTTATACCGAATGTATGCAAAATATGCAGAAGCACATAAATTGAAAATGGAATTAATTGAGGCATTTGAATCACAGTCAGGAGGATTCTCACAAGTATCTTTTCTCTTAAAAGGAAGAGGAGCATACTCACAATTAAAATACGAATCTGGTGCGCACCGTGTACAACGTGTGCCAGAAACAGAATCACAAGGAAGAATCCACACATCAACAGCAACAGTACTCGTTATGCTTGAAATTGATGATGAGATAACAGTTGTTATTAAAGATAATGAATTGAAAATTGATGTTTACCGTTCAGGTGGTGCGGGTGGACAATCAGTTAATACAACAGATTCAGCAGTACGGATTACCCACTTGCCAACAGGTATTATCGTAACATGCCAAGATGGACGCTCACAGCATGAGAACAAAGATCAAGCAATGAAAGTGCTCCGTGCAAAAATTTACGATGCCCAACTACAAAAACAACAACAAGAACAAGCAGCAGTAAGACAAAGTAAACTTGGCCGTGGGGATAGATCAGAAAAAATCAGAACATATAATTACCCACAAAACCGTGTAACAGATCACCGTATTGGCTTAACAATTAACCAACTTGATCGTATCATTGAAGGGAAATTAGATGATATTATTGCCGCATTACAGGCAGAAGAACTTAGTGAAAAATTACAAGGTGGAGAATAATAATGAAAATTCAAGAAATTTTAACACAAGCGGAAAGTATGTGTAAACAAGAAAATATTGCTGAACATCCGGCAAGAATCCTCTTGATGGATGTTTTAAACTTGGAAAGTTACCAATTGTATGCAAAACTTGAAGAAGATATGGCTGAGGACAAAAAAACAGAGTACTTTCAAAAGCTTACGCGATACACAAAAGGAAATGAACCGATACAATATATTATAGGATATGAGTACTTTGCAGGGCGTAACTTAATTGTCGGACCAAAAGCTCTAATCCCCAGACCGGAAACTGAGGAACTTGTGCATGAAGTCCTGTTTTTACTAGATGACTTTTTTTCAGAAGAAGCAGGATATCAGACAATTGATGTTGTAGATATTGGGACAGGAAGTGGAGCTATTGCAGTAAGTATTGCAGCTGAGGAACCACGAACACGTGTTATTGCAACTGATATTAGTCAAGATGCTTTAGAAGTTACCAAAGCAAATACCGAAAAATTTAACTTGAATATCGAATTACTCCAAGGTGATATGGTGAAACCGGTTATTGCAGCAGGAAAAAAAGTGGATGTCCTGTTAGCAAATCCACCATATATTCCAAAACGAGAATATGTTCAAAGTATCGTCAAGGATAATGAGCCAAATATAGCTTTATTTGGTGGTGAAGATGGATTACAATTTTACCGTGAAATTCTGATGGATGCCCACAAAATTTTAATGCCAAAATATTTACTAGCCTTCGAAATTGGTTATGATCAAGCAGAGCGGTTAAGTGCTTTTGCACGGACTCAATTTCCAAGTGCAACAATCTATATCAAAAAAGATATGCAGCAGAAAGATAGAATGCTTTTTATTCATAACTTTTAATACATACTAGAGCGACAGCCGTGCATGCATGTCAAGGGAGAACACTTGATATACATGCTTTTTTCTAAAAAAAGTAGTAGTGGAAGATAACTAAAAAGCGCAGAATCAAAAGTATTTTATGCTATAATGAAAGAAAATTACAAAAAATAAGAGGTGGTTGTATGAGAACAGAGGATATAAGTGCTGTTGAAATAGCATTAAAACAAGGTAGAATTATTGCTATTGCTACCGATACAGTCTACGGGTTATTTGTTGATGGTAGTAATGAGCGTGCAGTGCAAAAATTATATGAATTAAAACAAAGGCCAAAAACAAAGTCCTTTATTTTGATGAGTGCACAGGGAAAAGATATAGGGAAATTGGGTGTGCACATACCGCAATATGCTCAGGATATAATAGAAAAGTGTTGGCCGGGGGCATTAACCTGTGTTTTCAAAAGAGAAGCACAACTGATACTACCATTTTTAGAAAATCAAAATAGCATTGCAATTCGTATGCCAAATGATGTAGATATTATTTCATTAATTATGCGAATGCCCGAACCAATTATCGCAACAAGTGCTAATATATCAGGGGCTCAAGTTTTGAAAACGGCATCTGATGTTGAACAGGAATTTGGGGATGCAGTCCTTATCTGGGAGTTAAATAAAGGTATAAGTACGGAAGAACAATCAACAATTATTAGCTGTGAGCAGCAAAATAGTTGGAAGTTAATCCGATGTGGCTCTATCCCGAAAGAGAAAATTTGGGCAATTTTAGATGAAGAAAAGAGGAAAAATACATGATAATTGCAATAGCAAGTGACCATTCTGGTGTCATATTAAAAAAAGAGATAGCTACTTATATTCACGAAACATTTCAATATGAAGTTATCGACTGTGGACCAAAAACAGCTGATGTTTCAGTAGATTATCCTGATTATGCAGCAAAAGTTGCAACACATATCCAAAAGCAGACTGCAGATCTGGGCATCGTTATTTGTGGAACAGGTATTGGTATTTCAATAGCTGCCAATAAACATACAGGTATCCGTTGTGCACTCTGTCATGACTGCTTTAGTGCACGCGTAACACGAGAACACAATAATAGTAATATGCTTGCAATGGGAGCACGTGTTATTGGAAGTGATTTGGCAAAAGATATCGTACAGCATTTTTTAGTAGCATCATTTGAAGGCGACAGACATCAGAAAAGAATTGACAAAATAACCGTAATTGAACAAGCTCAACTGGTAATAAAGCCCTAATAAAAAAATGAAGGATGTATGCAATATGAGAAACTTACCAATCAAAGATATACAAGTACAAGAGGCAATAGCATTAGAATTTGACCGCCAGAAAATGTCAATTGAACTTATAGCATCAGAAAATTTTGTAAGTGAGGATGTTATGCTTGCTGCAAGTTCTGTATTTACAAACAAATATGCTGAGGGGTATCCAGGCAAAAGATATTATGGTGGTTGCCAATATGCAGATATTGTAGAACAACTTGCAATCGACCGTCTCAAAAAAATATTTGGTGCAGAGCATGCAAATGTTCAACCCCACTCTGGTTCACAGGCAAATACCGCAGTATATTTGTCTGTACTTAAGCATGGGGACAAAGTATTAGGAATGGATTTGAATCATGGTGGACATTTAACACATGGGCATCCGCTTAATTTTAGTGGACTAAACTATGATTTTTATGGCTATGGTGTAGATAAACAAACAGAAATGATCGATTATGATGTCGTTGAGCAACTCGCATTAGAAATTAAACCGAAAATGATTGTCGCAGGAGCTAGTGCATACTCACGGACAATTGATTTTAAACGTTTTCGTGAAATTGCCGATAAAGTGGGGGCATACCTCTTTGTTGATATGGCACATATTGCAGGTCTTATTGCAGCAGGTGTTCATCCAAGCCCTATCCCATATGCTGATTTTGTGAGTTCAACAACACATAAAACAATGCGTGGACCTCGTGGGGGTTTCATCCTTTGCAAAGCAGAACACCAAGCCATACTTGATCGTTGCGTATTCCCCGGAGTCCAAGGTGGTCCACTTATGCACATTATTGCAGCTAAAGCAGTGGCATTTGGAGAAGTATTTGATCCTAATTTTAAAATATACCAAAAACAAGTTATTGAAAATACAGCAGCAATGGCAGCACGTTTTCAAAAATTAGGCGCAAAAGTTATATCAGGGGGAACTGATAACCATTTACTGCTTGTTGATGTCAAAACAAGTTATGGTATAACCGGTAAAAAAGCGGAAAATATCTTGGATACAATTCATATCACACTTAATAAAAATACAATACCATTCGATAGTGAAAAACCATTTATCACCTCAGGTATCCGTATTGGTAGCCCAGCTATGACAACACGTGGTTTCAAAGTTTTGGAGTCTGTTGCAGTAGTTGATATAATCCACGCAGTGTTAACTAATCCAGATTCAGCAGAAGTTTTAGAAAAAGGGGCAGCAGATGTTGCAGCACTTGTTAAAAATTTAAGCTATTATAATGAAGCTTTATAAAAAAAGATGGTTTTCTATGAAAAGATAGAAAACCATCTTTTTCATAGAGAAACTTGTCTGTACAAAGCAACGGTAAATATGATAAAATGGAAAAGAAGAAAAAAAGAATAAGGAGGTGACATCATGGGGCGTAAATGGAATAATATTAAATATGGTAAAGCTGCAAAAGATGCCGATAAATCAAAGATATATGCAAAATTTGGTCGTGAAATTTATGTAAGTGCAAAAGCAGGAGACCCAGATCCGGAAATCAATGTTGGGCTTCGAAATGTTTTAGAAAAGGCAAAAACATATAAAGTGCCAAAAGAAATAATCGAACGTGCTATCGAAAAAGCAAAAGGTGGACATGATGAAAATTATGATGCTGTTCGTTATGAGGGGTATGGTGTAAATGGAGCAGCAGTTATCGTAGATGCTTTGACGGACAACGTCAATCGAACAGTAGCCGAAGTACGAACAGCATTTAATAAAAATGGTGGTAAAATGGGTGTAAGTGGTTCAGTATCATTTATGTTTAATCCTGCTGCAATGGTTGGTGTCAAAAATACAAACGAGGATGATATTCTCGATATTTTGGTAGAAGCTGATTGTGATTTTAGCAATGTTGAAACAGAAGACGATGTTGTAGTTATCTACACGAAACCAGAATTATTTCATGCATTACAACAAGCGCTAAAAAGTGCAGGGATTACAGAATTTGAAGTTGCGGAGTTAACAGAATTACCATTAAATGATGTCATCCTTGAGGCAGAAGATATGGAATTATTTGAGAAAATGATAGATGCACTAGAAAATCTCGAAGATGTCCAAACAGTCTATCACAATGTTGAATAAAAAAAGTTAAGGAAACTACGGAGTTACGTAACGAAATCCAGACCATACTTTTTGATAGGACACTAAAATAAATAGAAAAAAGAGGGGGAACTTTAAATGGCAGATTTAAGACTACAAAAGATGATGGCACAACAACATGCCTATTTTCGTGAAGGGCAAACACTACCAATTGAACGTAGGAAAGCACAGTTGAAACGTTTATATGAAGTAATTGTAAGTGAGAAAAAGCAAATTCAATTAGCACTCAAAAGTGATTTAGGTAAATCAAAGGCAGAAGCACAGAATACCGAAATTTCAATTATACTGCATAGTATAAAAAAAACAGTCGAGCATTTGAATAAATGGAGTAGACCACGTAAAATCAAAACACAGTTGATTCCATTTTTTCATAAAAGCTCAATCCTTACCGAACCACTTGGAACAGTATGTATCATCGGTCCATTTAACTATCCTTTTCAACTCGTATTTGAACCACTTATTGCAGCAATTGCAGCAGGTAATACAGTAGTCGTTAAACCATCAGAATTAACGCCTAAAACAGCAATCTGTATTGCAGCTATCATTGAGGCTGCCTTCCCAGCATCACAAGCAATCACAATATTAGGTGGCAAAGAGGCAACAACTGTACTATTAGAAGAAAAATTTGATTTAATCTTCTTTACAGGAAGTGCACGTGTAGGGAAAATTGTAAGTCTGGCAGCAGCTGAACACCTTACTCCAGTTATTTTGGAACTTGGGGGTAAATGCCCCGCAATTATTTTAGCGGATGCTAATATTAAAGCAGCCGCTCGTAAAATAGCATGGGGGAAATTTCTCAACTGTGGTCAAACATGTGTTGCACCCGATTATGTTTTTGTACCAAAACAGCAAAAAGCAGAATTACTGGCAGAACTAGCAAAAGCAATTATCCACATGTATGGGGAGCACCCACAAAGATCTCATGAATATGGTCAAATCGTATCAATTGAGCATACAGAAAGACTAGCACACCATATTTATAAAAACAAAGATGCCATTTATTGTGGAGGGACAGTTGATGTCCTAGCTAAATTTATTGAACCCACAGTATTTGATATTGAGTCTACTGATAGTGAATTGATGTGTGAGGAGTTATTTGGGCCACTGCTCCCTGTTATTGGCTACACAGATATTGAAGAAGTTATAGAGTATATTGTATCGCAACCAAAACCATTAGCATGCTACTACTTTACTCATAATAAAGATGCCCAGAATAATTTACTGACAAAAATTTCTTCTGGGGGTGTGACAATCAACCATACTATCCTTCATGTCTCAGATATGGCACTTCCTTTTGGGGGCGTTGGTGCGTCTGGAATTGGTGCTTATCACGGGGAAGTCGGATTCCGGGCATTCTCACATCAGAAATCAATTTTGGAGCACAGAGGACCAGATATCATCAAAATTATCTATCCGAAAAGAATATCAGAAATTAAGCATCCTTTTCGAAAAAAATAAAAATACCTAACAAAAAGTGAGAAAAGCTATTTCTCACTTTTTTCATGCCAAATAGCTGCTATCAAAAGCAGGTAGAGAAGAACCAAGGATAATAGACTTATTTCCTAAATATCCAGCGCATGTCTTGTTATCGATATACCTATATCGCATATTCAAAGGGTATAAAAAATCCCCTACGAGCATTAAAATGCTTATAGGGGATTGTGAGAAGTTTAATATGAGAAGTATTTTTCAAGTTCCCAACGGCTAACTTTTACATGGTAATTATCCCATTCATGAAACTTAGCCTGGCGATAGCGTGTGTAGATATGTTCGCCAAGTGCTGCTTGAAGGAATAGATTCTTATCAAGCTCTTGTAATGCCTCATATAGAGTTACCGGCAAATGCTCAAGTGCAGTAGCACGGATTTGGTCAGCATTAGAATCAAAAATATCAGTACCAATAGCAATACCTGGTTCAAGTTTGTTTTTAATACCATCTAGTCCACTTGCAAGTAGGACTGTTAATGCAAGATAGGGATTAGCCATCGCATCAGGGTTACGAACCTCAATACGTGTTCCAAGTCCACGTGAAGCAGGAATTCGGATAAGTGAACTCCGGTTGCTTTCTGAGTAAGCAACATAACATGGAGCCTCAAATCCTGGGACAAGTCGTTTATATGAGTTGACGGTAGGATTTGTAATAGCACACAGACCTTTTGCATGTTTCATAATACCTGCAATAAAATAGCGTGCATTAGTACTTAATTTTTGTGGGTCAGTCTCATCAAAAAAAGCATTTTTACCATCGCTTGTAAAAAGTGATAAATTGGTATGCATCCCACTACCTGCAATCAGCGAATATGGTTTAGCCATAAATGTTGCATGCAAGCCATGGCGCGTTGCAACTTCGCGGACAACAGTTTTAAATGTTTGAAGATTATCAGCAGTTTGGAGCGCATCAGCATATTTCCACGTAATTTCATTTTGTCCAGGACCGACTTCATGGTGGCTTGCTTCCACAAGAAAACCAAGTCTTTCAAGCTCATACACAATTTCTCGTCGACAATCTTCTGATTCATCAATAGGAGACTGATCAAAATAGCCACCAGTATCACTTGGTTGTAATTGACTTGGGTCTGTTGGAATATTTTTGAAAAGATAGAATTCAGGCTCAAATCCAACATTAAAATCAGAAAACCCATATTCAGAGAGCGTACCCAAAAGTTGTTTGAGATTTGTTCGGGGATTTCCCAAAAATTGTTTGCCATCGAGGGTGTAAGTATCGCATACAAGTCGTGCAACTCCCGTATCGTGAACAGCTTTCTCATAGTGAAGGACTTTCCAAGTAATCAAATCTGGTTTTAAAAACATATCTGATTCATGGATACGTGTGAATCCTTGGACGGATGAACCATCAAACATGATTTTCCCATCAAGTACATCATTAAGTTTCCGTGAAGGGACCTCAACATTTTTTTGCTTTCCGAGTAAATCAGTAAATTGTAGGCGGAGATAAGCAATATTATATTTTTTAATGTCGGAAGTGATATTTTCCATTAATTGATTCTCATTCATAGGAGACCCACTTTCTATTTTATTTTAATAACGATATTAGACTTTTTTTGGTAAAAAGTCAATAAAAAAAAGAAAAAAGTACATGATACCCTTAACTTTTTTCTAATTCTTCCAGCATGAGCTGGTATTGCTCCCATTTTTCCATTGTTTGTGCGATTGCTAAAGTCCCCTTTTCAATATCCATTGCAACTCCTTGAGCTCTTTGAAAATCAGAGTAGACTGCAACATCAAGTAGGCGCTCTTTGAGCAACAGAATTTCTTGCTCAATTCTTTCGGCATCCACTTCAAGCGTATCAATATTTTTTTGTATTTTTCGGATTTCGGCATCGCGTTTTTTACCATCAATCCGCTGTTGCTGTGCATCCGTTGCAATAACAAGAGAGGTTGCTTGCTGTGGTTCGCCAGTTGAAAAGGTCTCAAAATCTGCATACGTATCAAAAACATAATGCTTTCCAGAGTGAAAGAAAACAATTTTCGTTGCTGTCTGTTCAATGAAATCACGGTCATGGGATGCAAATAAGAGCGTACCATCAAATTTTAAAAGACTGGCAATGAGCGCGTGTTTAGACTGTAAATCGAGATGATTGGTAGGCTCATCAAGTAAGAGTGTATTTGCTTTTTGATAATAGAGTAATGAAAGAAGGAGGCGTTGTTTTTCTCCACCACTAAGTGTCGTATTATTCATGTGAACATCCTCTTGTGGGAAACCAAATCTTGCTAAAATAGGATAAATGATCTCGCGATTAGCATCGGGATAGACATCTGCAAAAGTATCATAAACGCTAACACTATTCTTAGCAAAAACTTGTTGCTGCTGAAAAAAGGCAATATCAACATGATGGCCTTTATCAAGGCTCCCCGCTAGTGGTTCATTTAAACCTGCTAAAACGCGAAGGAGAGTTGATTTTCCAATTCCATTCTGACCAACGAGTGCAATGCGTTCATACCGCAGCACATCAAAGTTTAAAGGCTCATATAATCCTTCTGTATAACCAACAACAAGCTCATGGAGTTTAAAAATAAATTTTCCACTAGGTCGCAAAATGGGTAATGAAAATTCCTTAAGTGTGATGGCAACACGTAATTGTTTGATATCATCCATCTTGTCGAGTTTTTTAACTGCACTCTGTGCACGACCTGCAGTGGAAGAACGCGCTTTATTTTTTGCGATAAACTCTGATAATTTCTGTTTTTGATCAAGTAGAGATTCTTGTTGTTTCTTAAGAAAATCGAGATGATTTTTTAGATGATTTTTGTAGTTTGCATAAGTTCCATTAAAGCTAAATAGTTCACCTGAGATAATCTGCCAAACTTTTGTTGCCAGCGAGTTTAGTAATTTTTCATCATGGCTAATGAGGACAATAGCTTTGGGATAATTTTTTAAATATGCATCTAACCAGATGATTGTTTCTATATCAAGGTGGTTTGTTGGCTCATCTAAGAGTAAAATATCAGGTTCAGAGAGCAAAAGTTTTGCTAAATGCAATCTTATTTGTTGCCCTCCACTCAATGATAGAACGGATGTCTCCCAACTAGGCGCATCAAAACCAAAACGCGTTAACAGCATTTTGATTTTTGTTTCTAATTGGTAAATCCCTGATTGTTGTGCAGTTTGTTGTAAAGCATCATACCGATTACTAAGTTTTTCGAAAGCTTCAGAATCATAATCAGTCGTAGCAAAAAGTGCTTCCACCGCCTTAATTTCATCTAGTAATAGTAATTTATCAGCAATAATTGCAAGCATAATTTCATAAATCGTCTCATCTTCATTAAAATGGACATGCTGGTCTGCATATCCAAAAGTAGTGCCATTAGTCATATTGATTATCCCACTATCAGGGACCTCAATACCAGCAATTAATTTAAGCAAAGTTGATTTCCCTGTACCATTAGGTCCAACTAAAATAATTTTTTGTGCTTCGTGAATAGAAAAAGACGCACCCTCAAAAACAAGTTGGTCCGCGTAATACTTTGAAAGATCAGATGCTGTAAGGTATTGTTTCATGTAATTCTCCTCAGTTTCATTTGTTCTTAAAATTTAGAGCGTTTTTTCACAATAAGTGACATACTTTTTAAATGCCTCTATTTGCTGTTTAATCAGGTTTCTTTTCATAAAACGCTGGAAAAACGATAGATTATCCAGTATAATGTACAAAAGAACAGTTGTTTGATTGTCTGCTACTGTAAAGTGCCAAACAAATTTTATTTTTTCATTTTTATTTTTGAGTGTATAGCCAAAAATAGCTGGTTTTTCATATTCAGATATTTTTGCAGTATATGGAATATTTCTTCCAAAGCTATGCTCAATATATTTGAATTCTGTTCCAATTGGTTGCGTATAAGAGGTATTAAAAGTCGTCGATTTTTGATTAAAATCAAGAATGATTGCATTCGTAAAACGGTTAAATACAGAGGTGGCATCATGATTAAATTGATGCGAAATCAGGTGTTTTTCCACTAGGATCTTCCTTTCAAAGGCCAAATATAATGTTGGCTTAGTACGTTACTATTGTGAAATCTCAATAAAATTAAAAGTACTTAATAATTAAAAAAATTTCGTAGGTATATTAATACTAATATAAACATCACTAAAAATCAAGTAAATTGAATATGAAAAGGATGGTATAAATGATTAAAATATATAATAATTTAACAAATGAACTTGAAATTTTTATCCCTTTGGAGGATAATTGTGTAAAAATGTATGTGTGTGGTCCAACTGTCTATAACTATATTCATATCGGGAATGCAAGACCAGTTGTATTTTTTGATGTTGTGGCAAGATACTTTCGTCATAAAG
>BHER01000033.1 GCA_003864555.1 Erysipelotrichaceae bacterium
TTTGTAAACAGGTTGATATTTTCAGGTATTGGCTGCTTCGTAACTAGAATATATAATGATTGGATCAATATAACTGAAACTATTGACCCAAGTATGCCACCAAAAGCACCCTCTATTGTTTTATTTGGGCTAACCCATGGAATAAGCTTATTTTTCCCAAAAAAATACCCCGAAAAATATGCGAAAATATCACTACCGAATGAAATAGCTAGAAAAAAGAGCAAATAATATGGATTTATCTGATAAAAACTGGAAGTTGCATACATCGATCCTCCAAGAAATAGTACAATAAGATATGCATATCCCAAAAATCCAAAATAGCTTTTCCGCTGAACGATAAATACAAGGATCAATATTAAATTAAGGATTAAAATTATAAACCACACTATACTAAAGATAAACGCCCACGGCATTAATGCTATCATACCATACACACATAGTTTCATGATCCGACTCGATTGAAAAATTACATTTTGTGCTGCAATGCCAAGTAACTCATGCGTTGCTATAATTGCAATACTTGTTAATGCAATTGGCATGATATAGATGTAGCTGCCCAAAAAGAATACTGTGAAAAATATGACTGTCATCAGTAGCCCACTTATGATTCGTGTTTTCATCTTTTTTCCCCCTAAAATTTATAGACCACCTTTTCTAATATTCCGCTGCTGATAATCGAAAATTGCATGATAAAAATCATTTTTCGAGAAATCCGGCCAGAGTTTATCCGTGAAATAAAGTTCACTATAAGCAATTTGCCAAAGTAAAAAATTACTCATTCTCAGCTCTCCACTTGTCCGAATTAAAAAATCAACATTTACATTTTCCCCCGTATACAATTGCGTTCCAAAAAAAGCTTCATCAATTTCTGATATCGCAAGTTCCCCATCAAGTACAGCTTGAGAAATTTTTTTTACAGTTGCTGTTATTTCTGAACGTGCACCATAATTAAATGCAAGATACAATAATAAGCCCGTATTTTTTTCAGTTTTACTTTCAAAATCTGCAATAAGTTTCTGCATCGTGTTTGGAAGTTTCGTAATCTCACCAATCCACTTAATTTTAATATTCCACAACATTAATTTATCTATCAGCCTTGTATAAAAAAGTTTAGGCAATTTAAATATATATGATACCTCTTCCGTGGGTCTTTTCCAGTTTTCAGTTGAGAAAGCATATAATGTTAATGCCTCTACCCCTAAAATACTAGCAGCTTCAAGGACTTCTTCCACAGCATCTACACCTTTTTTATGTCCTGCTGTTCGAGGCAATAGTAAATTTTTTGCCCATCTTCCATTACCATCCATGATAATTGCAACATGCTTTGGTATTCTACTTCTATCTATTTTCTCCAAAATTTCTTCCATGGCTTTTTCCCCTCTCATTTACAGATATTTCACATCCCAATATCGATAAAGCGCTGAAACACTTCATTTTTCTCGAGGTCACTTACTCTAAAAATGCCACCATGGCCTGAGTATAACTTAGCATGTTGGGGAAGTGTTGTCATTTTTTTTAATGCAAATAAGTGGTCGCGTGCATTCGAACCGGGCAGGTCATAGCGTCCTATACTATCTTTAAATACACTATCACCTACAAAGTAGCTATTCGTATCTACTATATGAAAAATCGTATTCCCCTCACTATGCCCGGGTGCTAAGAAAAATTCAATAGCAAAATTTGGTAGATGTAATAGACCATTAGCACCTTTAAAAGTTATTGGTTTAGCGCTCACTGTGAAATTTTCAAATCCACCAAGTGAACCAAGGTGCAAAGCAGGATCTGTTAATTTTCGCTTTTCCAATACATGAATATATACTGGTGTATTGAATTTTTCAACATAGCTATCTGTTTTTAAAATATGATCAATATGACCATGTGTTAATAATATTGCCTCAACTTCTAAATTATTGTCGCATATATACTGTATAGCCATGTCTGTTCCCGGGTCAATAACCACCACTTTTTTTGATGGCTTGTGAATACAAATATACGTATTTTCTTCATAGAGATCCCCAATAAACTTGATAACTTCATATGATATTTCACTCATAAACGCTAACTCCTCGTGCATGTTTTGCTGCTCCAATGACACCCGCATCATTTCCAAGTCTTGCACTAACAATACTGACATTTTTAGTAGTTGCTGGAAAAATATTTGTACCATAGTATTTTTCTACAGCAGTAATCAGGATTTCTCCTGCATTGCTTACACCCCCGCCAATAACAAAAACCTCTGGATTAATAGTGACTGATAAGAGTTCTAATGATTTCCCCAAGTATTGTGCAAAACGATCAACAATTTTAAGAGCAAGTATATCATCTTTTTTTGCTGCATCAAAAATTGTTTTCGCAGTTAAATCATCTCTATGTAGGCATGTTTTATGCCCGTTATTATTTTCCAGATAATACATCCCAATACGCACGATACCTGTTGCAGAACAAACTGTCTCAAGGCATCCTGTCGCCTTGCAATTGCATTTAATATATAGCGGATCATCCGGCGTAACAATTGGCATATGACCAATTTCACCACCAGCACCAGAAAACCCACTAATAATTTGACCATTGGTAATAAGTCCGCCACCTACTCCTGTTCCTAGGGTATAGAATGCAATATTATCTGCACCGCCTCCACCACCAAGCCACATTTCACCAATTGCTGCAACATTTGCATCATTATCCGTAATAACTGGTATCCCAAGTAATACACTTAATGTATCATTGACATTAAAACCACCAAATCCACCTAAATTCACTGCTTCGGGTAAATATCCAACATTGAGTTGTACAGGTCCAGGGACACCAACACCTGCTGCATGAAAATCAGCAAGATTCATACTCAAATCAACTATTTTTTGTTTGATACTCTCAGAAATATCCGTTAAAATATTTTCGCCTTTATTTACTGTATTTGTTGGAATTTCCCATTTTGAAATTATTTCTCCACTCCATGTTAAAAAAGCAATTTTAATTGTTGTGCCACCAACATCAATACCAATTAATCGTTTTTTCATCCTAATCCCTCGCCATTCTATTTTAATCTTTGTCTAAATTATAACATATCAATAGCTGCTAATCAATTTTAAAAGTATCATTTACTAGCATATCTTTATGTTTTTCAATCTCCTGTTATCTCTTTAAGCTCTATAAAAAAAATCCTTTTAAATCCAAAACTCCGCAACATATTTATCGGAATATTTGTCTGATTAATCCATAAACTTGCAGTTCCTCTTTTTTGTGCTTCGGTGATAATATGAGATAGAAACGACTTTGTTTCAATAATTGCTTCTTGATTAAACATCATAAAATGTCTTAACAACAAAATATATTGTTCATATTTTACATTATGCGCCACTGCAACCACCTGGTCATCCTCACAGACATAGTCCGTGTGTTCATAGCAACAATCCCCTAGAAAACTTATGCCTGGTTTTTTTTTGATTGCTAAATCGGAAAAAAGGCAGTCAGAAAATTTGGAAGTAGCACAATAAGCATGTATTTTCTTATGTTGGGGTGTATCATCCATTTTTTCCATATCTAAAACCTGACACTCCAGCTTCTTTTTTACTTCTAAATTATATTTTCCTAAAATATCCGATATTGCATCTGGGTACTCTTTTGCTGAAATAATTAATATTGGCTTATGTGTTTGCAGCAACCGCATAGGAATACTGTATTTTGCCAGCCCCTGCATACCAAAAAAAAGAATATGTTTTGTTCCTTCAAAGAAAAATGGTTTATGCTGTTCGCCCTCTTTTTCATACACTAACCGGCATAGTCCATTATATTCCACGCTTGCAAAATAACTTAATATTGCATTCACATCCCCTCAATATTTTATTTCTATTAAAAAAGTAAAGAATACTCTAAATTAGCAATATCCTTTACTTTTTTTAGCTATTATCCTGTTACGATTGGTTCCGTAGGTAGATCGGGTTTTTCGACTGGTTTAGTAGGTGGTTCCGGAGTTTCTGCTTCTTTTGTTTTGGCAGAAACTGTTGCACTTACCGGTGGCATGACTATTTGTGCCTGCTCATTATTAAGTCTTGCGGTAACTGTTATGCTAGTTATTCCTTTTCTACTAGCATCTCCACTATAAGACAAACTCGTTTTTGTTGTTGCTGTAGCTAGGGGGATTGACCCTGATTCTGTATTTAATACAACATCGAAAACAAGTGTACCCAAGGTTGCTTTATCATCCGCACTCAAGCCACCAGGGTAGTCTAATCCTGGACTCGTCCATGATACTGTGCTGCTATCATGCTTATTCGTGAGTTCAAAATTACCAATCCCACCCGTTTTACCTCTATTGGCAGCATTAATAAAATCAAAGCTTGTATTGGTTGGTGCAAATTCATTCATCCACGCTGCAATCATATATGAGCCAACGCCTTTATTATCATTACTATTTCCACCAGTTCGGCGTAATACATCCTCCCCCTCAACTGCAAGCCCTGTCCAGCCAGCAATTGAAAATTCTGGAGAATATCCGACAATCCAGTGGTCTTTTTCCGCAAAACTGCTTACTCCATATTCTGATATTTCCCCTTGTGAATATGAACTGGTTCCTGTTTTGGCAGCAAAGTTCACACCTCGTCCTACCTGTTTTCTTGCCCCACTTGCAGGCGTACCATTTTGACGTGTATAGATTAGTGCTTCAGTCATTGTTGCAGCAGTTGATTCTTTTAGAATTTGTTTTTGCTCAGGGTTATACTCATAAACTACTTCACCTTCCATATTTTCAATTCGCTTGATAATATGCGGTTTATTATAGTATCCCGCATTCCCCATTGTAGCATATGCTCCAGCCATCTCTTTGGTCGTTGCTTCTAGTCCTCCACCTAATGCGGATGCCTCACCAATTAGGCCCTTGTCAAGTAGTGGTTTAGCGCGAGTCAAGCCCATCTGCGCAGCTTTTGTCACAGCGTAGTCAACACCAACAAGTTGCATAGCTTGTACTGCTGTTGTGTTGAGTGAATCAGCAATTGCTTTTTCCATAGTTACAAAACCTTTATATCCACCTTGATTATAATTATAAACTTGGCTATTTGTTCCAGAGTAATATGTAACTTTATCATTCATAATATGATTGGATGCCCAGTCAAATTTTTCAACAAGTGGCGCATAATCAATTATCGGTTTAATCGATGAACCTGGTGATTTATAGCCTTCAACTGCAATGTTCACACCATTTGTCTTCTTAATATTCCGTGCAGCACCAATTGCTGGTATTCCACCATCTTTTGTATTAACAACTGTAAATGCCCCTTGGAAATTGAGCGCCTCTTCTTCCGTGTGCTCAGCTCCATAAGTATTATAAACTGCATCTTCCCAGTCAACATAGTTTTCCGTATCCATAATTTCATTTGCAAATTGCTGTTGCTCTTGGTTCAAATGCGTGAAAATTTTGTAATTTCGATAATATGATCTAAGTGTTGTCTCTTCTTCTTCATCCTCATCAAAAATTTCCTGCAATTCTTTTTCTATTGCCGAAAAATATGCTGTATGCGGATTTAAAAAATCTTCTTGATTTCTGATAACCAGATCAGCAAGCGGGATATTTCGCATAGCGTCTGCTTCTGCTTCCATAATAAAATTATGGCGATACATTGAATCAATTACCATATTAAAACGACTTGTTGCCGTATCAATATGCTCATACGGATTATTTTCAAGTGGAAGTTGCGGTATACCTGCTAGTAGTGCTGATTCAGCAACCGTTAATTCACTCACTGACTTATTAAAATACCTTCTTGCTGCAGTCCCAACACCTGTAAAACGGCCATAGTTTATGGCATTATTAACATAAGCTGTGAATATCTCATTTTTATCCATCTTTTTTTCTAATTCATACGATAAAATCCATTCATCAATTTTACGTTGCTCTGATTTTTTATATGTTGCATCTTTTGCAATTTTGTCCATCAATAACGTATTTCTAACTAATTGTTGTGTGAGTGTACTCCCGCCACTCACTCCATTTTTGAAGACATATGAATCTAAAATAGCAGAAAGTGTTCGTGGCCCATCAATACCTTTATGCGTTAGAAACCGTGCATCTTCAACTGACATAAAAGCATCTTTTAAACTTTCAGGGATTTGATCATAGGTTACCATAATAAGTGCATCCTCAGCTAAATCTGCTACTAGCTCATCGTTCATATCAAAGACTTTTGTGGTCTCGGGGGTTTCAACTTTACTAAAATCAATACCGACTAAATCATTTCTAGCATCAAAAAATATTGACGTCAAGATAACACCGGCAGCAGCAGACCCAATAAGCACCATAACAAAGAGAACGCACCAAATGCGCCATATTATTGTTCTTATTTTTGGTTTTGGTTTTACTCCTGAATTTTTTTTTGTTCCACGTATATTCTTTTTATTCGCAACTTTTTTATCATCCACAGTTCTCTTTTTAAGCTGTGGTGTTTGTGCTGTAATATTTTGTGTTATTGCTGTATTTTTCACTTCTTTTTTTACTTCGGTTCTTTTTGTTCTTCTTGTTTCCATTGAATGAAAACACCTCATTTTCTAAATTTATATAACTACTATTATATCGTATTTCCGTTTTTTTCAGAAATATAATAGCGTATTTAATTAAAAATCAAATTTCATCCTAAGTAATATCCCCAGTTATTCTCAGCATTTATTGTAGTATAATATTAAACATTAAATCTAAAATGGACAATATCGCCATCTTTCATAATATATTCTTTACCTTCAATGCGGTATTTCCCACCAGCACGTGCAGCACTTTCGCTTCCTGCTTCCAGTAAATCATTATAACTAATTACTTCTGCTTTGATAAATCCACGTTCAAAATCGGTGTGAATCACTCCAGCACACGCTGGTGCCATCATACCTTGGGTATATGTCCAAGCCCTTACTTCCTGTACCCCCGCAGTAAAGTATGTAGCAAGTCCCAATAAGTAGAATGCTTGGCGCGTAAGTCTGGATACGCCACTCTCACTTACACCATAGTCTGCTAAAAAGTCTAGTTTATCTTCATCTTCTAATTCAGATAATTCTGCTTCAATTTGTGCAGAAATAGCAATAACTTCAGCATTATCTTTTTTGGCAAATGCTTTCACTTGTTGGTAAAATTCATTTTGCTCAAAACTTGCAATTTCTGCTTCACTCACATTAGCAACATAGAGCATTGGCTTAATTGTCAAAAGTGTTAGTTGCTTGACATATTTGAATTCAATTTCATCTAATTCAACGCTTCGTGCTGGCAAATCGGTCATAAATGCCGCATGGATTCTTACGAGTGCTGCATGTTCAATTGCTGCTTCTTTATCTTTCATTTGAGACATTTTTGATAATCTTTTCATCCGTTTTTCAACAGTGTCAATATCAGCAAAAATAAGTTCCATATTAATTGTCTCAATATCTCGAATTGGATTTACATCCCCATCTACATGGATGACATCTAAGTCCACAAAACAGCGAACAACATGGCAAATTGCATCTACTTCCCGGATATGAGATAGGAATTTATTCCCTAAACCTTCTCCAAGTGATGCACCTTTTACAAGTCCTGCAATATCCGTAAATTCAAATGCTGCTGGAATTGTTTTATTTGGTTTGACAAGCTCTGTTAATTTTTGTAATCTTTCATCCGGCACCTCAACAATTCCAATATTTGGATCTATTGTTGCAAAAGGGTAATTTGCTGCAAGTGCCCCCGCTTTTGTAATTGCGTTAAATAATGTTGATTTCCCCACATTCGGTAACCCGACAATTCCTGCTGTTAAAGCCATTTTTTTATCTCCTTTAATTTTTTTATTAAATTAGTCCTAAGGAAACTACCGTTGCTATAATATTTGCAAGCATATGCAATAAAATTACAGCCACAATATTCCGCTGTGTTACAAAATAAAATGTTGAGAATACTATCCCCATTGAAATATATGGCACTACTGCTAAATAATCTCCTGCTGAGATGACATGAAGTACACCAAATAAAATGGCTGATACCACAATTGAAATAGCTGCTGCAAACACTCTTTTTGATTGTGCTTCATTATAATTATTTTTTCTAACACCCATTAAATGCATCACCAAGAAGTAAATGCATCCTGCAATGACCAGTCTAAATATTATTTCTTCTACAACTGGTGCACCAATTATTGTTGCTGTAATATTCCCTAAAGGTGAAACTTTCATCGACTCCTCTATTGCGAGCTGATTTGCCGAAGTATCTGGTAGGCTTACAAAAAGACTTGCAAAACTTATTAAGATACCCGTAAAAATAAGTGAAATTATATAGGCTACTGGAACCCAGAAAACATAATAAAATTTCTTTTTCAATACTTTTGCTGATTCAATTAATTCTTTTGAAAACAGTGAAACCATGATAATAAGTAATACGCCATATATAATATTTTCCACAAAAACGCCGTAGTATGCTTCTAATTTTACGCTATCACCATCGGCTAAGCTTTTTAGTAGATTTACTACAAAAGGAATACTTGTAATCCCATTTATTATTGTTCCCCAGAGAATTCTGATTGGGAAAAAGAATACTGATCCATAAATCAAAAATGCAATCACTGATCTAATCATAAAACTGTGAGAAAAAAGCTCTTGGTTTTGGCTGTTTTCAGCCTCATCCACTGAAGGGGCTGGAACTTTTAAACGCTCATCTGACATATCGTTTTGGGATTGAATATCATATATTGCTTTCTTATCAGACTTTAAAATATTGCTTTCTTCCTTTGGAGTATCGGCACTTTTTTCATCTAAATCTGTTTTGAGTGCCATAATAAGTTCATTATCAAATTCAAGTGTATCTGAAAGAATTTTTGCTATTGCTGGGTTGACTGCTAGGTTTTCTACTTCAACCGATATCTCCGCTATTTTGGCATCAATTTTCAATGTTTCCTGCTTTGAGCTATCTTCACTTTGGAAAACTAAATTTGGAATATCCAATACGGATGTTCCCTCAAAATCCATCATCACAAGTTCACTATCAGCTTCTGATTTCAGTTCTTTTTCCATTGGAATAATGCTGCTATCTACTTCTTGTTCAACTTCATTTATTTCTGGATTTTTTATCATTTTTTGAACAGCCTCCTCAATAATAGGTGTTTGTCTTTTAACTTCTTCTGTTGTCGTTGCAAATCTAAATTGTGGCATGAAACTTGCTTTTTGTATAGGATTTTCCGTTTCTTTTAGAACATCTGCATCCGCACTTATTATAGCTGGCATGATAGTTGTCATTGGTATTATGTTTTCCGCCTCAGGGAACAAAATATCCACTTCTAGTTCCTCAACAGCAAGTGCCGGATGAACAATCTCCACACCTGCCCCATCAAAAATTTCACTAGTATCTGTAAGTATTTCTACTTGTTTTTTGTCTTGGTCATTTTCAGACTCTTTTAAAGCTACAATTTCCACTTCTTGTGGTAGCTCTATTTCAAGATGAACACTTGGTTGAGTCGCGGGGGGGTCTGTCAAAAAGGTTGTAGCGATACTTGGTTCTTCTGCCATATTTTCGATGGTTTTTACTGGCTCGTTTTCTTCAACTTTTCCCGTTTCCCCTTGTCCTACTATACCATCTGCTCTTTGGATTGCTAGTTCAACAGTATCCTGTTTTTCAATGGTATTGAGTTTTGCTAACAAAATATCCAAACTACTTGGAAATTTTTTCTGCTTTGGTTCAATAATCGGCTGCTGCGTTTGTTCTTCAACAACATTTAGATTACTACCCACTTCACTCTCGAATGTATTTTCTGGTATTAAAAACCCTCTTGGATTCACCGACGTATCACCCATTTTTGCAGTCGTAGTTTGTTCAGCAGGTATCGGCAATGGTTCTGGTGCCATATCCATTGCAATATGTAAATCCTGCGCATCAAAAAGAAATGCCCCTGTTTTAGAAAGTGTATCATGTTGCTCTATTATTGGTATTACAACATCTTCTTCTTCTACAATTTTATTTGCAGCAATCATCGAATCAAGTATTGCTAGACTATCCATAGCATCGCTTCCACTATCCTCAGCTGGTACCATTTCTACCGTTTCATCTACAACATCCATAAAAAGTGATGCATCAATATAATGGAGCATATCTTTACCAACTTTTTTTTCTGTAGGAACGATATCCTCAATAATTATTGGTGCTTTTTCAACTATGTTTGCGGCTACTTCTACGGCAACTAGCCTTTGTTCTACTTCTGCTTTTACAGGGCTTACAAGCACTACTTCTTTAACTGCTATTTCTTGCACAATTGGTTCAATACTTGTAATGTATTCTGGCTCTATATTCACTTCTTTTTGCTCTTTAGATGCTATTTCAGAAAAAATAGGTGTTTCCTCTTTATGAACAATTGTATTATTTGTTTTCTCTGAGGAAACAAATTCTTGTAATAGTGTACTCAAATTATCTTCTTCTGTCATTGTAAAATCCAAAAATATTTCTTTTGTTTTCCCTAATTGACCCTTATTATCCTTACTACTCATGACTCTCACTCCATTTCTCTAAGCTATCTAAATATTCAAAAACGATTAGTTTCATTTCTTCAGAACTTTTTGCAAGTTGAATTCTTTTTTTAAATACCACACTGTTTTTAATCCCTTTAGCATACCAAGCCATATGCGAACGCATTTCAAGTGTTGCAAGCTTTTCTCCTTTTAATATGATGAGGCTATCTAAATGTGCAATTGCAATCGCCATTTTTTCCTTTGCTGTTATTGTTGCACAGTACTGACCACTTTCTAAATAGTCGACCGTTTGTCTAATCATCCATGGATTACCAAGTGCTGCACGCCCAATCATGATAGCATCACAACCAGTTTGTTCCATCATCTGTTTTGCATCTTCGGGTGTTCTTATATCACCATTCCCAATTACTGGTATTGATACTGCATCTTTAACATCCTTAATATATTGCCAATTTGCATTCCCAGTATACATCTGTTTTGCAGTTCGCCCATGAATTGCAATTGCTTTTGCTCCTGCAGCTTCAATTGCTTTTGCATTTTCTACTGCCATAATTGTATTTTGATCCCAGCCAATTCTCATTTTAACTGTCACTGGTTTCGATACTGCCTTATTGATGGCAGATACAATATCATATACTTTTTCTGAATCTAAAAGTAGCTTTGCACCCGCCTCATTTTTAGTAACTTTGGGCACAGGGCATCCCATATTAATATCTATGATATCACATTTACAATGCTCATCAACATATCTTGCGGCTTCAATAAAGGACTCTTTCTCCCCACCAAATATCTGCATTGTCAGTGGATGCTCACGTTCATCAACATACAGCATATCCAATGTCTTCTCATTTTTATAAACAACTGCTTTATCACTTACCATTTCTGCGTAGATGAGTCCAGCACCAAAATCTTTAATCATTGTCCTAAATGCTGCATTACATACGCCTGCCATTGGAGCAAGGACGACAGGGTTATCAATCTGTATTGTATCTATTTTAAATCCCATCTACTCTACTTCTCCTTCAACAATAAATGTAACCTCTTCTTGTATGCTTGTGTTTTCTTGTATATTTTCTTGTTCATGTACGGCATTTGTTTCACTGGTTTGTTCATGTCCATCCACCCACACTGGTAAGAAATAGTTTTGAATAATGATACTTACAAGACAAAACACTGTAAAAATAGCACTGGCTATTAATGTTTTCTTTAGTCTCTTTTTCTTCAAAAAAATACACCTCTCTTACTA
>BHER01000034.1 GCA_003864555.1 Erysipelotrichaceae bacterium
AGTTTGAATTCTTCTGTGAACGCTCTTCTTGGACTTCTTGACATACTTACACTTCCTTTTTTTCTATTATACCACCTCTTTAGAAAGTGTCCTTATTTTTTCTGTCCTAATTAGGATAACCCCTCCAAAGGAGTTCTACCTCCATATCTTCCAATCGTGTGATCTCACAGGATACCAAATCAAAATCAAAAAATGGTGCGCATTCATTGAAAAGCACGAATTAACAGAATTTTACTTCATCCAAAAAACGCTCCTAAATTGGAGCGTTGAGATTGAAAACATGTTTTTAAGTACCCTGTCAAATGGCGCTGCCTAAAGAGTGAACAGAACAATTAAACAAGCTAAAAACAATGCGTACGGTTTCAAAAACCTAAAGCGTTCAACGAAACTTATACGATATCGTGTTGCTTTAATTTTTATCTTCCACTAAGTTGACAAAGTACCTAAAAATGTTGCTTGCCCTCCCCTTTAACTACTCGTAGTTTAGCAGGATTATCTTTCTAAGCGCTTGTCCATTGTCTTTCAGTATTCTTACAATTCAAAAAACAACGATTGTTACAAAGTCTCCCCCCGTAATATCGTTGCTCTTGCTTTTTTATACGATAGGTCTATAGCTACTGTTATCTTTTTGTCTGCTAAAGGCTAATTAGTATCCAATAACATTTTTTTCAATATCTTCAATTATTTTAGAAGATATTTTGGAAACCTCTAAGGTATATACCATATTTAGTCGTGGATTAAATATACCTATTTTTTCAACATCTTCAAATTCTTTATGTTGTGTCCTTTTCCCCATCAGATAGTAAATGATTAATTGTAATGTGTGCTTATTTGTCGGATTTGATTTGCTGACTTTAAAATCCCAGATTGTCGTTTTTGTTAAAAAGTCCCCATCTCCGATTGTAATTTTTCTGGTGTAAGCACCCTCAAATCCAAAACCATCTTTTACTATTGGTCCATATTGTTTTATGAAAGTGACGCCTCTTTCAACCATGACTTTAATATTTTCGCATGTTGGTTTGTTAGGGAAAATACTATCCACACCTTTAAACATAGCTGTTCCCGCTCTATAGCACACATCATAACCGACTAGTTGACAGGCTGCAGTAATCGATATGTCATCCAACCCAACAACCTTATCCAATAAGTCCTCTGCCTTATCATGTTCACCAGCATTATGAGAACCCATTAATGAAATTTTAAAGGCCTCATTTTTTTGTGAACCGTTCATAAATCTCGTTAGATAATCCACAGCTAGTCCTACTGTTGTTGCGTGTATATTTTCACTTTCCATTCCATTTAATTTCGTAAGGCTTTCAATACTTACTGCTTCCATTATTTTTGGTGGTATATACCCTCCTCTTGGTTGACTTGTCCTTTTAACAGCTTGAGTTACCGCTACCATTCTACCACTTCCTTTCATCATATAATTATTTCAAATATTCAATCTCTCATAGATATCGCTATCTTTCCAAATAAAAATCATCTGCAACGCTAAGTCTTTTCGTGGTTGACACATTCCCATTATCGTCAATTACAACTGCAAGAATAAGGTCAAAAGTCATACCGTATAACAAGAGCATCGTTGGCGCCTGCGTGAGCTGTTGCATCTGTTTTTTCATATTCTACCTCCATGTATAACTATCATATCATTTTTGTTTAAAAAATCACAATATTTTCCTGTATTTCTGCTCATTCCCATCAAGCAAAAAAGGGCTTTGGCTTCATTTAAATAAGCACCCACCACACTTCCAACAGAAACGGCCGTAACTATGTTAGTAAAAAAAACTTGCGATACAGGTATCGCAAGCCGGATAATACCTATCCATATAAATATACTTTCACATCAGCATCACTATTCAGTAACTTGACGCCCATTCCCTCAAGAACAATACGCCCTGTTTCCAAAACATACCCTTGATCTAGATATATAGATGTCGGTCAATTAGCAACTCATTAGCAAAATCTGATGGCTTACTAAAGTTATCGATTGCTATATTAAATTCTTTACTGCATGCTTGTGCTAGTTCTGGTGTCATTGGGATATCAACATCGTAATAGGCTGCACCTGTGCTAAGTTTTATGCAAAGACTTTCAAGTAGTTGTTCAAATGCGACCAAATCAATTCCCAAAGCAGTAATTTGCGTTCGCACGCTTATAATATTTTGAGGTAAATCTACCATAATTGATCGTGCACCTAAGCTATTTCCCCGCCGCCAATGGTATAAAGCAACAGCAAACTGTAACAACACCACATAACAATTATCTTTTGATGGTGGATGCCCTGCTGTATCACCCCAAAGTTCCTCACCAATTTCATGGCACTCAAAATAATCGCGACTCACATGAAATTCATAAATGAATGCTAAAAAAACTGTGTTCTCCACTTTTTTATTGCCTCCTTATTTTTCTTGCTGACCAAGATTTCTATTGGCTATATCATATATTCAATGTTTTTTTCCTTATTTAAGACCGTCTGCTTCGCACCAACTACAACAGCATATGCTGAGACATCTTTGGATACTACGGTATTTGCACCAATTTTAGCATATCTACCCACCGTGATAGCACCAATGATTTTAGCACCTGCACCAATAAGTACATGATTTTCAATTGTTGGGTGGCGTTTGGCACTCGTATTTCTATTCGCCCCTAGAGTTACGCCATGAAAAATTGTCACATAGTCCCCGATAATTGCAGTTTGCCCGATGACAATTCCCATTCCATGATCCATAAAGCAAAATTTGCCAATAGTAGCACCGGGATGAATTTCAATACCTGTTTTACGCCGGGAGTGCTGTGAAATAAGCCGTGAAATAAACTGCCAATTTTTTTCATAAAAGAACTTTGAAAGCTTATGCGAAATCCGGGCATGTATTGAGGGATATAAAAAGAGTACCATCCAAAAACTTGTTGCCGTTGGATCTTGCTTTATAATATACTGCACTTCTGCTTTTAACCATTTTAACACCGCTTGGCCCCCCTATTTCACTAAATCTGTAGATAAATACTTCTCTCCTCCATCTGGTGAGATCGTAACAACAATCTTCCCTTTCCCTAGGCGCTTTGCCATTTCATATGCAGCAACAAGATTACCACCTGTTGAAATACCAACAAATAACCCCTGCTTGCGTGCAAGTAACTGCGAAAAAGCAATCGCATCGGCATCATCAACACATAAAATTTCATCTACTACATCGGCATCATAATTTCCTGGAATAAATCCTGCTCCTACACCTTGGATCCGGTGTTTTCCTGCAACTCCTGTTGTCAATACAGCTGATTGTAAAGGTTCCATTCCAATAATTTTAATTGCTTTATTTTTTGCTTTTAGGTAGCGACCAACACCCGTAATTGTCCCTGCTGTACCAATTCCTGCAACAAATGCATCCAATGTTGGCAGATCTTCATAAATTTCAACAGCAGTTGTTGCTGAATGTTTGTCAGGATTAGCAGCATTATCAAATTGCTCTAGCATAATATAGTTTGGGTTTTCATTGATAAGCACGGTTGCTACTTCAATTGCACCAACCATCCCCATCGCCCCATCTGTTAAAATAAGTTCTGCTCCATATGCTTTTAGAATACTTCGGCGTTCTATACTTGCAGTCTCAGGCATCACAATAATAACTCTATACCCTTTAATCGCACCAATCATTGCCAGCGCAATACCAGTATTCCCACTTGTTGGCTCAACAAGTGTACCACTTTCGACTAAAACTCCCGCTTTTTCTGCACGCTCAATCATGCCAATTGCTGCACGATCTTTGATGCTCCCACTTAGGTTTGTACCTTCAAGCTTGATGTAAATATCAGCTATATCTTTCTGAGGGAAAATTGCCCCCAACTTTACAAGTGGTGTATTTCCAATTAAATCCAAAATATTCGTATATATCATCTTATCGCACTTCTTTCTTGCCTAATTTCTACCAATATAACATATCCCTAAACAACCCACAATCTTTATGCTTTTTTTCTAGTCTAATTCTAGTAATTTTTACATCAAGAAAAGTTTACAGGGACGCTTTTTTATTTTTCTAAGTGACCACACAAGTATGGCAAGTATTTGTAAGTTAGATAGCATCTTTACTTGCTTCGCTTTCCAAAAATTTTTTTGCCATGGCTGCTAAAATAAGTAAAAAGACTGAAAGTAAAATAAAGCTTGCAACCACGATACGTACATCATCGAAATAATCACGCATCACACCAATTAAAATTGGAATACTCCCCCCAATAATATAGCCCCCACTTTGTGACATACTTGTCCAACTGCTAGTCTGCTCTGCTGTTTTAGTAACACGTAATGGCAATAACATCGATAAGGAAAAAAGACTCCCTTGCCCAAAGCTTATAAAGCCAACAGCCAAAATAAGTGCCCATTCTATCTGGGAAAATAATAAGCTTATAAATCCAAGCGTCAATATCAGTGTTGCTCCAAAAAAAACCAGATAGAAGTTTTTGAAATAATCTACCAAAATTGGGATAATGAAACTTGAAATCGTTTGGACAATAAAAAAGAACATAAGTAAGATACTCGCCTTTTCAAGGGGCATATTTTTATCCATTAGAATAACCAAAAGCCATGTTGTAATACCATAAAATAAACCTGACTGGACACCAAAAATTATGGTTATATACCATGCTTTAAGATCTTTTAGAGGTAGCCTACTTAATTTTGGAAGCTCTGCTTTTTCCCCTTTTGGAACAGCAAACCACCACAGGCATCCAACACCTAAACTAAGTATCCCAAAAGCTGCTAAAGCTAATTTCCAATTTCCACCAAAAAGTTGCATCAGAGGGAGGGCAAGGCTTGATGCTAAAAGTGCACTTAATCCTACACCTAATGAGTATAATGCTATCATACTCCCCATATTTTCTGGTTGTTTGAGCTTAATATAGGCTATTAAAATTGGTCCTAAAATTGCTGTACTCACGCCCACAAAAAACGATGTCAGCGAAAAGCTATAAAACCCACTAACAAAATTCCGCCCAAAAAGTGCTATGCTCAAGAGGACAAGCATCATAATAATTGTCCCCCGCAAGCCAAATTTTGCCATCAACCGTGGTGTGAACCCTGCAAAAATTCCCATACAAATAACGGGCATATTTGTAATAATACCACTTTGGAGATTGTTAAGTAGAAAATCTGTTTGAATTTGCGTAAGCAATGGAATAACCGATGAAATCCCTATGCGTAATGTTAATGCTGTAAAGAAAACAAGGATTCCGACTTGGATTTTTTTGTTCATTACTATCAATTCCTTCTTATTACTACCAATTTTACTCAAAAAAATAGCCAAATTAGACTGTTAATTCCTATATATTATAGCATGCTTTAAGACAATCACGTCTATTCTTTTTTCTTAAAAAAGATAGAGCTTCATCTATTCTTAATAGTAGCTAAAAAATTAAAAGGATACTTGAGATTATTCTGATACTATGGTACTATAAAACAAAGCCAAAATGAAAGGGTGAACTTTATGCATCAAACTATCGGTATTATCGGTGTTGGTCATGTTGGATCCGCTGCTGCTGCTGCTATTATTGAGCACAATATCTGCAATACACTCCTCTTATTTGATAGTAATCATATAAAAGCAGAAGCACAGTCTTTAGATCTCCAAGACATGCTCGCGTTTAGAGCAAGGAACACAAAAATTCAAGCTGTCCAATCAATTGAGCAGCTAGCATCGGTAAATATTATTATCAATGCGATTGGGCCAACTGGTAAAATGCAGGCAGATCGCCTTGAGGAATTAAGTGAGACTGCTGCTAGTACCAAAGAAATTTTCCCTCTACTCATGGCAGCAGGATTTGATGGCATCATCCTTAATATCACAAACCCCTGTGATGTCATAACAGCACTCATCCAAAAAATTACCGGGCTACCAACAACCCGTGTTTTTGGTACTGGAACAGCACTAGATACAGCAAGGCTCAAGCGCATCCTTGCAAAAGAATTAGCAATCTCACCGACGGATATCCATGGTTTTGTCCTTGGAGAACATGGTGAATCACAATTCGTTTCCTGGTCAAGCCTGACAATCCAGATGCAATCTCCCGACCATTTTACAGGACTTCCCCCTCTGCAAAAATTAGAAGATGACATTCGGAGAGCAGGATGGGATATTTTTCTTGGGAAAGGCCATACAAGCTTTGGTATTGGGATGGTTGCAGCAACCATTTGTTCACATATTTTTACAGATGCACATGCACTGCTTCCTTTAAGTGTTTATTCGCAAGAATTTACTACATATATTGGTTTGCCTGCCTGTATTAGTGCAAATGGTGTAAGTATAGCTAAATTACCACCACTTACACCTGAGGAAGCAAAAAAGCTAAGATGTTCTGCCGAAATCATCTTAGCTGCGACCAATAGTTGTTAGCCTCTTATTTTATTGCAACACCAGCTAGCTGGTGTTGCTTTTTTTTCTAGTTGGATGATATTTTGCTCTGGTTCTTTTGAAAAACACCACTTATACCGTGATTTTAAATTTTGCTTTGATTGCACTAATTTCTAAAGCATCTACACCAGTTGCTAATAGATAGTTTTCAGCCGTCCCAAATTCTTTTTCGATTGCACTTAAAAATACTTGCATACTCTCAGGTGTTGAGCCAAGTAAATGGATCATTTCTTTAGGAATATTTTTCCAGACTGTTTCAAATTTAGGTGCAAGATATGTAGCAGTCATCTGATAATCTGCAAGCACATCAAAATCTGATACCCCAACTAACTTTAACAGTAATGCCGAGATTACCCCTGTTCTATCTTTTCCTGCACTACAGTGAAAAAGCACACATCCTGCTGATACCGCTAAAAGATGAAAGACTTTTTTAATAAACGCATATTCCGTTAGAAAAGTAAGATACATTTCTCCAAGTGTTAGCGTATGCATCTGTAAGTCCTTAAAGTTTGTTTTTTCTAGTGAGATATTGTGACATATAATTCCCTCATAATTTTGGAGTGGACTTTGATTTTCAGTTGCTTCTTCTACAAACCTTAAATCAATGACTGTTGTAACGCCATATTTGCATAAAACCTCAATTTCTTTTTCTTTGAGATTTTCAAGACAATCTGAACGTAGAAATGCCCCCCACTTCGTCAATGATTTTTCGCCGATTGGATAGCCTCCAAGCTCTCGCATATTATAAACTTTCTCAAAATTAAACCGCCGTATATACTGCATCATCTTCATTTTCTTCCTTTCCTTTATATAATTTTGAAATAATCTCGGGTGTTAAGGTGTCCGGTGGACCATCAAAAACAATCCGCCCTTTTCGAACACCAATAATACGTGTTGCATATTTTTTCGCAACATCAACTTGATGTAAATTCGCAATACATGTAATCCCTTTTTCATGGCAATTATCATATAGTGCATTCATAACATCACTTGCAGATTTAGGATCAAGGGATGCAATGGGTTCATCAGCCAACATCAACTGTGGATTTTGACACAGTGCACGGCAAATACCGACACGCTGCATTTGTCCTCCCGAAAGCTCATCCGCCCGTTTATACATATGATCGCCTAGTCCAATATGTTCAAGTAGTGAGATTGCATATGCCCGATCTTCTTTTGAGTAAAGTCCAAATAATCCTCGTATTGGGTTAATATGCCCCAATCGGCCATGTAGAACATTTTCTAAGACACTTGCCCGTGAAATTAAATTATAATTTTGAAAAATCATCCCAATTTGCCCGCGAAGTTGTCGGAGTTTATTTCCGCTTAACTCTTGAATATCACGTTTATCTAAAAAAGAAATCTTTCCTCCTGTTGGCAAAACAAGTAAATTAATACAACGCAATAATGTTGATTTCCCCGCACCACTTGGGCCAATTATAACAATGAATTCACCTTTTTTTACCGTTAAATCAATATGCTCAAGCCCAACTGACTTGTGGTTATAAACCATTTGAATTCCGCTCATTTGTAATAATGGTTCCATTTATTTACCTTCTCCCTTAATCACTGTTACTATTTTTTTTGAAATAATTTCTAAGCATAACATGGTTACATAAACTATGATGATCCCTGTAGATGCTACTCTAAAATTATACGTTCCAATTGACATATTCAAACGATACCCAATTCCTGCAACCCCAACCATTCCAAGTACAACTGATTCTGAGACACTTAATTCATATCTTAGCGCAATAGTTGCTAAAAATTGGGGGAATAATTCTACCAAAATACCTTTGAAGCACATTTCTAACCAGGTGGCACCACACGCATTCATTGCCTCTATTGTTCCCCCACCTGATTCTTCAACTCGCTCCGAAAGAATTCTTACTAGATAAGAAGTTGTTGGGAATAATAATCCTAATAGTCCGGCAAGCGAGCCAAACCCGACACTTGCTGCTGCAATAAGTGCCCAAATTGTAATGGGAATTGCCCGAATAAATACCATAATAACTTTGATTACTTTCGATACTAATGGGTTGGGGGTCGTATTACTTGCTGTAAAAAAAACGAGTCCTACTGCTAGTATAACAGAAAACCCCAATCCCAGCATGGCAATTGCGAGCGTCTGCCATAGACCTTCCAAATATGGTATGACTGCTGCCATATCAGGTTGAAAAAGTTCTCCTATTATTTTTCTTGTCTCATCCATCCCTTTAATTGCATAACTAAAATCAAAGTCTATCTGTGTTAGAGAAAAAAAGAAGAGTAATACCGTACTTCCAAAAAAAATTCTACCTTGTCTTTGTGTTTTCCGATGCCCTATATTAGGAGGAAATGTTTTACCAATCATATAAGATTCCTCCTAATTCTATTTGATATAAATTCAATAGCAAGCATCATCAAAATTAAAACAACTATAATAGCACATGCCTCCTGATATTGAAAAAGATCCATGCTTTTTTTCAACTCATATCCAAGACCTCCTGCTCCAACTAATCCAAGAATTGCTGATGCTTTAATATTTACTTCTAACATAAAAAGCATCCACGCATAAAAACTTGGCATATATGCTGGAATAATCCCATGCTTGATTAGCTCCATTCGGGTTGCACCACATGCCTGCATTGCCTCGAAAACACCACGACTTACATCATCAATCGCATCGGCAAGGACGCGTGTTAAAAAGGCTGCACCAAAAATAATGAGTGCAATAATTCCAGATGTTATCCCAATGCCAAATATAATTGTAAGCAAGGATGCCCAAACCAATATTGGTACATTCCGAAAAAGAGAGAGGATTGCTCTGATTATAAAACTTAGTGGTTCCCATGGTGTCGTTTTTTTAGCTACCAAAAATGATAGGATTGTTGCAAGGATTGTCGAAATGATTGTTGCAAGAATTGCTGCAAAAACAGTATCTAAAATTGGTTTTATATATAATGGTATTGATGCAATATTTGGTGGGAAAAATTTAAAAAATAAAAAATTTAAAAAGTGGGGAATGGCAGACAGAAGTTCAAAGAAGTCGACTTCTAATGCCACCATACAAATAGAGTATAAAAATACCATACATGCTACTATTGCAAACATACGCAAACTTTTCCCATTGATACGACCAATACTTTTACTCATCCTTTTAAGAGCTCCTCTTCTGTTAATTTAAGTGTATCTGCTATTTTTCTTAGACCTTCGTAATTTTTTTGATCAGGCTCCCTAAATTCGCCATCTTTTTCACCTAACATCTCAAAATATGCTGTATTATCATATGCTAGTAAAAACGCTTTAATTGCCTCAACTGTTTTTTCATCCGTTCCCGGTTTTAGTACCATTGGACTTGACCCAATAGTAATCCCAATTTCAGGTCCAACACTTCCGATAACTTTGAGTGCATCAGCATCTATTACACCTTTTTCTTCAAGGATTTTTGGCATCTCACAATATGCTGCCCCGACATCATACTTCCCTTGTGCAACACCTAAAATTGTTTTGTCATGTCCACCTGAGAAAAGCTTCTCTTTGAAAAATCCATTATCAATTTCTTCTACACTTACATTAAATTCTTCTACTAACTTATATTTTGGTAGCAGATGCCCTGTTGTTGATGCCGGATCTCCAAAAGCCATAATTTTCCCTTTAATATCCTCCATCTTTTCTATTGGAGCATTTTTTTCTACAAAAAAGCAGGCGAAATCTTTTTCTTGCACTGCTGTTTTTTTACCCATGTCTGCAACTAAGATTACATCACTTTTTGTCTTCGCAATCACATATGAAAATGGTGTCAGCATTACCATATCAACACGCCCACTTGTTAGTGCTTCAATTGCTGCTGAATAACTTGTTGTTTGGAAAGACTTCACATCCATTCCAATAACTTCTCCTAATTCTTTTTCAAATGTTCCACGCACCTCTTGAATACTTGTTGAATCCTCGATCGGCAGATATGCAACTTTAAATACTGCTGCTTTTTTACCTGAGCAAGCACTCAGAACAACTGCACATATAATTACCAAAAATAACATCCTCATTCTAATACTCATTTTATTTTTTCTCCTTCATCTCAACTATTTGAATCTATTTAGATCTCCTGTACTAGTACCATAGTAACATTTAATTATTTCTTCCTCATTTTTTTTATGTTATCTTTATGTTAAAAGATATTTTTAT
>BHER01000035.1 GCA_003864555.1 Erysipelotrichaceae bacterium
TAGTATAGGCATCCTATATTATATGCGAATAACTAAAATGAATCGCCCTTATTTTGCAGATTTTCAAGTAAGATTCCTCAGAGTATCTGATGGCTATAGTGCAAGTATGGTAAGTGAAGTAAGCTTGACAAAACAAGGATGGAAAAAATTAAACTTGATGTCAAGTATGGTCTGAAATTCAAGCAAGGTATCTACCCGATAATTAAAAGTATGATGTATCTTGGTGGTATGGTTATCTGCTGTAATCCGGATGCTAAACTGATGAAAGATATACGGATAAAAACAGTCCTGCTTGACCCAAAAATTTGGGAGATGTAGAGTAGCACGGGTTTTCCGTGCCTTTTTTCTTAAAATATAGTAAAATAAAGGGTATGATGGTAAACATCACGAAGAAAGTTGAGTGAAATGATGAAAGATTTAATAACCCTAAGAGCAGAAATAGATAACCTAGATGGTGAAATTTTAGCTCTCTTATTAAAACGCTTTGATGCAAGTATTGGTGTACGTACTTATAAAAAAGAGCATGAAGTTGCAGTACTCGATAGCAACCGTGAAGCTGAAATATTGGAATATGTTGCAAATTTTACCGAAGACACGATGATAAGTATGCAACTGGTTGAAATTTATCGTGCAATCCTGGCAACTTCTAAAGAGGTTCAAAAATGAGGAAGTATGGCCTAGTTGGGAAAAAACTCTCATATTCATATTCCAAAATCATCCATACATTTCTAATTGAATACTATAATCTTTCAGCAGTATATGACTTAATTGAAGTTGATTTCATCGATTCTAAGCTTTTAGCACAATATGATGGACTCAATATTACAATACCATATAAAGCAGATGTTATCCCCTTTTTACAAAAAAACTTAAGCCCAATTGCAGCAGTAAACACAATTTTGAAAAATGGTGACGAGCTCATAGGGTATAATACAGATATCATTGGATTTAGCTATCTTGTAGAAAAATTAGCTATAACTGATATCAAAAAAATTGTGATTCTTGGAAGCGGTGCGAGTAGTAAAATGGTTGCACATTTTTTTGCAGATGCTGAAATTATTGTAATTTCACGAAATCATCCTCAATATAATTATGAATATCTCCAAACAATTACAGCTGATTTGCTTATTAATACAACACCAGTTGGAATGGATGCATATGATAGTCCAATTCCCTCTGAACTGCTAACACATTACCGTGGAATCATTGATATTAATTATAACCCACTTAACTCAAAGCTTGGAATGGATGCCAAAAAACAAAATATACCATATATAAATGGCTTATATATGCTAATTATCCAAGCTGTTCGTGCCTTTGAGATTTGGTTTGAACTGAGCGTTGATCCAAGTGTAGTAGAGGAAATCTACTACCATATCTGCTTCCTAACCCATCCCAAAATCGCCTTGATTGGTATGCCAATGAGTGGTAAAACAACAGCAATCACTGCTTTTTTTGGCTGTGACCTCGATGATCAAATAATTAAGCGTAGCGGGGAGAAAATAGCTGATATGCTGGATAGAGGGACATTTCGAAGAGCAGAGAGTAGAACACTGCAAGCACTTGTAAATGAGGGGCATAAACTAATAGCACTTGGTGGTGGTGCTATTTTAAACTTTGAGAATCTAGAAATCATCAAAGACTATCTCATAATTTTTTTAAATACACCCTTAGAAGTATTACAAAAGCGTATCCAAACAGACACACGCCCCTTACTTAAAAAAAAGGGAGATTTGGAAAAGCTATATGAAAAGCGTATCCCTCTCTATAAGCAATATGCAAATATTACTATTGAGACAAACGAACTGGAGGCAAAACTCAATGAATATTTTAATAATTAATGGTGTTAACCTCAATATGCTAGCATACCGTGAAGCTGGAATTTATGGCGATTTTTCCTATGAAGAGCTGACGCAGATGATTCGCATATATGCAGAAAAAAAAGGAATTTTGGCAAAGCTTGATTTTTTTGTATCTAATTACGAAGGTGAAATTGTAGAATGTATCCACAAGGCAATTATCGAGCAGACAACAGCAATCATCATTAACCCGGCAGCCTTCTCACATTATAGCTATGCTATCCATGATGCGCTCCTCATGTTCAAAGGCATAAAAGTTGAAGTTCATCTGAGTGATGTCCATAATAGAGATGTCTTTAGAAAAAATCTCGTAACAGCAAATGCAAGCGATCATATGATATCCGGCTTACAAGAAAAATCATATTTTGAAGCACTCGACTATATTATGACAAAGCAGGCAACGGTAAAATAAATTTTGGAAAGAAGGAAAGTATATGAAAACAAGCTGGGATCTTTCAGCACTTTATAATGGATTTGAGGATATCACCCTCGAAGAGGACTATATAACGCTAGAACAAACAATATGTGATTTTAGTGAATGGACAACTAAGCCTTTAAGTACAACAACAGATATTCAAAAAAATTTACGAATATATATCAAGTATAAAACAATAATTGAGACCCTAACAGCTAAAATATATGGTTTTGTGCAATTAAGTCTTGCAGTAGACGTAACGGATCAGAGGGCAACAGTTGCACAAGGTCGCATAAGACAAATTTTAATGGAAGCATGCGAACCAGTTGTGCTTTTTATTGCATGGCTTGGAAAATTAGAGCAGGTGGTCACACTTGTTCAAGGTGATGCTATCTTAGAAGAACATACATTCTATTTTGAAGAGCTCCAAAATTCTGCAAAATATTTACTAAGTGTGGAAGAAGAAACACTCCTTGCAAAAATGAAGCTAACGGGCTCAAAAGCATGGGAAGACCTACAAGGAATTGTCTTATCAACATTACTTGTGGACTATGAGGGGCAAAGCAAACCAATTTCTGAGATCCGTAATCTTGCTTATAGTAGCAAAGCAGAAATTCGTAAAAAAGCATATGAGGCAGAACTTGCAGCCTACCCCAAAATTGAATATAGTATGAGTGGGGCACTAAATGCCATTAAAGGGGAAACAAATACAATAGCTACTGAACATGGCTATAAATCGGCCCTTGATCAAACCTTAGTACAATCACGGATGGATGAGAAAACCTTAGAAGTCCTCCTTGAGGCGATGGTTGAAAGTTTGCCTAAATTTCAAGAGTACTATGAACAAAAAGCGAAGATACTAGGACATGAAAATGGACTCCCATTCTATGATTTATTTGCGCCAATTGGGAGTGCGAAACTTGAATATACTTATGCGGAAGCAAGTAAGCTAATTATTGATCAGTTTGCAACATTTAGTGAAGAACTAAGTGAAATGGCAAAGACTGCATTCAATGATGGCTGGATTGATGTAATGCCTAAAACGGGGAAAGTTGGAGGAGCATTCTGTCACAACCTCCACCCAATCAAGCAAAGCCGTATTTTAGTTAATTTTGATGGTAGCTTTGGTAATGTCAAAACCCTTGCTCATGAACTTGGGCATGCATTTCATGGACAATGTTTGCAAGAAGTTTCTATTTTAAATAGTGAGTACACGATGCCAATTGCTGAAACAGCATCAATTTTTTGTGAAACAATTTTGAAAAAAGCTGTTCTCAAAAGCGCAACAAAAGAAGAAAAATTATCATTACTGGAAGTAGATCTCCAAGGATCAGCCCAAGTGATTGTCGATATTTATAGCCGCTTTCTATTTGAAGATAATCTATTGAAAACACGAAAAAATAAGCAACTAGGAGTAGAGGAGCTTAAAACAACTATGTTAGCAGCCCAAAAACAGGCATATGGAAAAGGCTTAGATTGGAATGCACTCCACCCTTATATGTGGATTAATAAACCCCACTACTATAGTGGGACATTAAGCTATTATAATTTCCCTTATGCGTATGGTCTCCTTTTTGCTTATGGTATTTACGCCAAATATAAAAAAGCAGGACCAGAATTTGTTCAAATATACCGAAATCTGCTTACGGCAACAGGACAATATACTTTATATGATATAGCCCAATTACTTGAAATTGATCTCCATGATATTAATTTTTGGCGGATGTCCTTTTCAATTATTTATGAAGATATTGAAGAATTTATCCAAATTAGCTCATAGAAAAAAGGACCATTTTGAAATGGTCCTTTTTTAATATACATTATAAATGACACGAGCTGTTTTTTCCTGAAGTTGCAAGAAAATCTCGTATTGCTGTTGTTCACTAAGTAGTTTTGTCATTAAGGCCTCCACAACAAAAAAGTATTCAAATATCTGACCTTCAATTGGGCGGGATTTAATACTTGTCATATTAATGCCAAATGTGAATAGAATTGTTAAAATATCGGATAATTGGCCTGATGCATCATGTTCTAATTCAAATAGTAAAAATAATTGAGCTTCTTGCTGTGATTTTTCAAAAAAGAATGCCGATTCAGAAGTATCAGCAGCAGCCCGTAAAACAAGAAAGCGGGTGTAATTATGCTCATTATTGCTAATGGCATCATCTAAAACAAGAGTATTTGGATAATAGTTTGTTGCTGCAGTTGAGGCAATTGCCCCAATTGTTAGATCCTTTTGCTTAGAAATAAACCCAACAGCATCTGCTGTACTAAAATATGGGATAGTTGCAAGTTGTCTTTTTTTTGTATAGTCTGTTACTTGCATTAAAGCTTGCGGATGTGAATAGACAGTCTTAATTTTTGAACAGGAACTCCCAACCAAACCGATCAGGACATGAGCAATTTCCAATCGCTTTAAAGCAATAACCCGAAAAGCATGTAAGTAGAGTAACTTATAAGTTTCATAGACATCACCAGATGTTGAATTTTCAAGAGGAATAATCATATATCTTGGAAGTTTTTCCTTTTGGTTTTCCTGTGAGAAAACGGTTGTAATGGATGCACAAGGCTCAAAAATTGCATCGCTTATTTGGGCATCTTTGGCAAATGCTTGGGCTGCCTCATATGTGTAAGAACCCATAGGACCAAGATATGCAATGATACAACTAGCCATGTAAATCAACCTCCTGCAGTTTACGTAGAAGAATCAAATCATATAATGCGATTGCAATGACTGCATCAATAACTGGAATCACACGGTTGATGATTGCTGCATCATGGCGACCATTGATTTTTAGCTTTTCAACCTGATTTGTCTCCATATGGTAAGTAAATTGTGGTTGCATAATTGAGGCAATCGGTTTAAGAATAGCGCGGACAACAATAGCCTCACCATTCGTAATCCCACCGTTAATCCCACCATTATAATTGAAAAGTGTGAGGGCTTTATCACAGTCAACAGCAATAATTTCATCTTTTACATTGCTACCATAGGCATCAACAAAAGCACCACCATAACCAAATTCAACAGCTTTTACCGTCCCAACAGAAAAAAGCATACCAGCTAAAACACTTTCAACTGAATGGAAAAAAGGTTCTCCTAAGGCAATCGGAGGATTACTGACAATTGTTTCAATAATTCCCCCAAGTGAATCATGGTTATTGCGTGCCTCGATTGCTTTTTCAACCATTTTCATCTCAAGATTAGTATTAAGGAGAGGGAAACTTTTATCCGTGTTTTGTAGCATTTTTGTAATGCCTGCAAGTTCAGATTGAAAGCTTTTAATAAAAGCTGCAGCATTTGGATTGTTCAGAAAAAAGGCACCATCACATATTGTTTGAGCCTTTTTGTTTAAACCGGTAATAGCAGCAGTACGTAAATCATAATAAGAAACATCAGCAATACCAGCAAATGCTGCAATATGTGAATCAATTGAAAAATCGGGGTATCTTTGTTGGATGAGTTGTCGTGTCAGGGCCCCTAAAAAGACAAGAGGTGTTGTAAGCCTCCCTGAAAAATGTCCACCACCGCGATAATCTTGTGCATTATGGTATTTTTTCCCTGCAACGAAATCTGCATGACCTGGTCGTGGTTGTGTTACTAAATTATGATAATCTTTACTTCGTGTATTTTGATTGCGGAAGAGGATAGTCATTGGCGTTCCTGTTGTTTTTTCCTCAAAAAATCCGGAGATGATTTCATATGATATCGTCTCTTTTCTAGGGGTGTTGAATGTAGCATTTCCACTCCGCAATTGTAGTTGTATATCAATATCGGTAAAATCAAACATACTCCCAGGTGGAATTCCCTCAATTGTAATGCCCACGGCAGCACTATGTGATTCTCCAAATAATGTGTAGGTTAAAGCACTTCCATTACTACTTTTCATCAACAAAACCTCCTAATTTTTCATAATCTGCAATAAAATTTTTATATGATTTTGTTGAACTTTTCACCTCATTGAGGGTAAAAGAACTCTGGGCAATTGTTGAAGCAATAATAAGCGACATCGTAATGCGATGGTCTTTATAAGTATCAAAAACGCCACCATGGATTATCCCTTTTTCAATATTCAAAATATCATTGCTGCATGTGTGAGAAATCTCCATCGTTGTTAGAAAATCGGAAATCGCAGCAAGACGATCAGATTCTTTATATTTCAAACGATCAGTATGCTCCATCACCCCACCAGATTGGGAAAAAAGGATAGAGAGAATTGGTGCTGTATCTGGTATATCCATCAAGTTCACATGATGGGTTTTATTAGCAATACATGATAAAACAAGGGCATCACCTTGCGTGGTCTTACCAACAGGAGGGAGAATTTCAATTTTGTGTTTCCCAAAACTTTGTGCAACTGCAAAAAAACCACGTGCCGAATAATCTGTTTCAATTGCATAGCTGCCTTGGCTACGATATGTTTGCAATCCCGGTATAGTAAATATACTGAAATCACTCGTATGCTCAATTATAATGCCAAAATCTGCAAGAACTTCAAGTGTCATCTGAACATAAGGCAAGCTTTGAAGTACTGATGTCATAATAATTTTACTTGGCTTATCTAAAAGCGGTAAAGTGAAGAGGAGCCCACTAATAAATTGGCTACTAATATTTCCGGGGATTTCATATGTTCTAGCAACTATTTGCCCCTCACACTGGAGTGGTAAATTAAAAGGTGCAGCATCTTTTGTAAAAGTGACTTCCGTAAAATTAGTAAAAAAAGTATCCAATGGTCGAGCAGGCAAATTATGTTCACCAGTGATATGCACTTTTTGCTTAACAGCAATAAGCACTGGCAGCAATAGGCGTAATGATGTTCCGGATTCCCCCATATGTACAGATGGGATAGAGCGTGGATCAATTGCACCAGGTGTTATCGTAATAGTGCTAGTTGCAGGATCATAAAGCGTACTGCAACCAAGAGCCCCAAGAGCTTGCTCTGTTATCGCAATATCATCCGAGCGCTCAGTAATTCCAGTTAAAATAGTTGGGGTATTTGCTAATGCCGCAGCAATCAAATAACGATGGGCATAACTTTTTGAAGGTGGGTTCGTTATTGTCCCTTTTAAAGTAACGGGCTCAAAAACAAATTGTTGTGTGCATATATGTATACTTACATCAGCTTGTAATTGTGCATAGATTATCTCAAATTGTGCACTTAAATCTGCAAGAGTATAAGGTACAATACTAGGCATACCTATTACTGGCAAGGTAATTTCATTGATGATTGTATCCGTTCTTTTTTTATCGTGGATCATTTTTGTTAAGTCCGCATCTTCAAGTTGCCGCAAGCAATCATATTGTTCTAAAACTTTTTTTACCCGCTGAAAAGTCATAGTATCACCCGATAATTGTGTGGAAACCAACATGCCGATTGCAACACATTCCCCATGATAGAGCTTTGTTTTTGAACTCATCTCTAAAGCATGTGCAAAAGTATGACCGAAATTTAGCATATGACGTAATCCAGTATCAAAAAAATCTTGCTCGACAAAGCTTTTTTTGACCTCAAGTGACTGGCGTATAAGCTTTTCAAGGAGGAGCGGATTCATGCGTAGTGCTTGGGTATTTAGATTTTTTTCTAAAAGTTCAATAATAGAGACATCAGCAATAAAACCATGCTTCATGAGCTCAACAAGTCCCTCTTTAAAAATGCGCGTTGTCAGTGTTTCTAAAAACGCTAAGTCAATGATAACAGCAGATGGAGAATAGAACATGCCAATATTATTTTTGGCACCAAAAGCATTAATGGCAACTTTACTACCAATAGAGCTATCCACCTGTGATAGCAGGGTGGTTGGAACCTGAATAAAAGGGATGCCCCGCATATAAGTTCCAGCAGCAAAACCAACAATATCACCAACAATACCACCACCAATAGCTAAAATCAGAGAACTCCGTGTTGCCCGATTTGTATTGAGCATTGTATGGATTGCATCAATTGTCTCCTGATTTTTATAATATTCTTCCGATTCAATAATCAGCGTATCCGCCGCGCCCAAAAGTAGAGGCGAAAGCTTTTCGGCATAGAAGTGGTGCACACGTTTATCAATAGCAATAAAATATGTTTTATCAGCAGTAAGTACTAAAAGTTGATCTAAAGCAATATTAGATCCAATTGTTAGTGGGTATTGTTGTGTCTGTTTAATCGTAATTTCCATAATGACCTCCTGTATTATTTTTTATCGAAATCAAGTCGGCGCCACTTTGCTCTTTCTAAAAATGTATGTAAAGCAGGTTTCTCATCGCATGCTAAATGTTTTTGTACCTGCTCTAATTCATGAATAAGTGAGCCAATTGATGAGGCCAAAAGTTCTTTGTTTTCAAAAAAAAGTGTTTCCCACAGTTTAATATTCATATTAGCAATCCGTGTTAAATCACGAAAAGAATCACCAATACAATCTTTTGTTCGATGGTTATAGTCCGCACTATTTAGCAGGCTTACTGCTAAAATATGGGATAATTGGCTCGTATATGTAATTTGCAAATCATGCTCTAAGTAGCCCAGTTGTGTCATATGTTCAAATCCTAGGAAAGTAACGAATTGCTCAAGTTTTAGCATGAGTTGCCCTGTTGCTTGCATTATATCTGAAATCACGATGAAATTTGCCTTTTCAAAAATAGTCGGAAGACTATTTTCATAGCCTCCCATCTCACGGCCAGCCATTGGATGCGTCAGAATAAATTGAAAAGACAAAGCTTGTTTTTTTTGCAACTGCTCACAAATATCTTTTTTGATACCACTAATATCAATTACAAGTGCGTCAGGACCTAAAAGCCCATCTAGGCGATTAAAGGCTTCAAGGACATCTTGTGGATAGAGTGTAATGATACATAAATCAATTGTTTGCAAAATTGCAATATCATCATATGAGATGAATATGACATCAGCAAAATCGGCTTGAATCTGTGCTTGAATTGCAACATCAGGTTCAATTCCGTAAATTACTGAAGATGATTGTTTTATTTTTTTTAAAAAAGATCCACCCATCAACCCAAGACCGATGATTAAAATAGTATGAAAAGGATTATTTTTCATTACTTAAAAAATCATACAATCTTGTGATACTTGTCATGGCTGATTTAAATTGTTGTTCATCAAGTGATTGTGGACCATCACTTAAAGCAATCTCAGGATTATAATGGGTTTCTAACATTAAGCCATCAGCTCCAACTGCAAGTGCTGCTTTTGCAACAGGCTCTGCCATCCAGTCAATTCCCGTTGAATGACTTGAATCAACAATAATTGGTAAATGTGTCAAACTTTTAATAAATGGAATAGCATTTAAATCAGTAACATTACGATAAGCTGTCTCAAATGTGCGTATGCCACGCTCACATAAAACGATGTTTTTATTACCGCTTGCAGCAATGTATTCAGCTGACATTAACCATTCTTCAATTGTTGCTGAAAGACCACGTTTTAATAAAATTGGGGTATTAACTTTTCCACAAGCTTTGAGTAAATCAAAGTTCTGCATATTTCTTGCTCCAATTTGAATCATATCCAAACGTGTTCCAAAACGCTCAATTTGGTCAATTGTCATCAATTCACAAACAATTGGAAATCCAAATTCTATGCGTGCTGCTTCCATAAGTTCAAGACCTTTTTCTTCAAGACCTTGGAAGGCATAAGGTGAAGTACGAGGTTTTACAATCCCACCACGTAAAATATTTGCACGTGTATCTTTAATGTATTTTGCAGTATTATGGAGTTGCTCTGCTGATTCAACTGAACAAGGACCTGCCATAATAACAAGGTCGCCCCCACCAATTTCAATATTTCCAACTTTAATAATCGAATTTTCCGGTTGATACTCACGACTCACAAGTTTGTAAGGTGCAGTAATTTTTGAAATGCCACTTACACCATCCAATACACGGATTGTTTTAACATCTATTTTAGCAGTATTACCCAAAACTCCTAAAATTGTAACAGTTTCGCCAGTCATAGGCTCGACCACGCAGTTCAATGATTCAACGCGGGCAACAATAGTTGCTAGTTGTACCTCAGTAATGTC
>BHER01000036.1 GCA_003864555.1 Erysipelotrichaceae bacterium
GGAATCACCCCTGCTTTTCTCTTGTTTTATTTTGTGGATGGTTGTGATAAGCAAGCGGGTTACTACTTTATAATAGATCACTTTTTTTAATATATTGATCATAACTTTGTTTTATTTTGTGGATGAGTTGTAACTTTACTTCTTCTTTCGCAAAGCAACCATTGACTGCATTTAAGTTGAGTTGCATCATTTCGGAAAAATTAAGAGAACAATGTTTAGCAAGTAAGAGATATTCATCCGTTAGAGTTGTTTGTGATACGGTACGATTATCTGTATTAATACAACATTTCACACCATTTTCTAAAAACAATCTAAGAGGATAATCCTGCCAATTACGGATGGCATTCGTTTGGATATTACTTGTTGGACAGAGTTCTAATAAAATATTGTTATCAGCACAATATTGCATGGCAGGGAGACTATCTTTAATCGCAATACCATGTCCAATTCTTGTAGCCCCTAAATGAATCGCCTCGATAACATTTTGAGCACAACCACATTCGCCAGAATGTAATGTTAGTTTTAATCCAGAGTTGATGGCAAGTAATACGGACTGCTTAATTTCTTGATTAGAAACTTGTTGCTCGTCACCAGCAAAATCGAACCCGACAATTGCAGCTATATTTAAATTTTTAATACCCGTAATTAAATCAAAATTTTGTTTTTCTGTATGATGACGCATCGCAGATATTAATAAATTTGCATGGACATCAAATTTCTTTTGTGCAGCATATATGCCCTGTAGCACCGCCGAAATAATTTGTCCGATACTCAAATTATTTTGTTGATGTAGTAGCGGGGCAAAACGGATTTCAATATAGCAGATATTTTCTTTGCTGACTTGTTCAATCAAATCATATGCAGCTATTGAGAGATTCTCTTCACTTTGAAGTAGTGGTAAAATAATATCAAAGCTTTCAAGATATTCTTTTAAGTCTAGGCATTTTTTCGGAGCAACAGCTTTCTGCAGCTGTTCCAAAGGCAAATTTTCTTTTTTTGCAAGTTTTTCTAAAGTAGCTATGGGAATGGAACCATCCAAATGGCAATGTAATTCAATTTTTGGTAAAGCCTTAATTCTTTCTTTGTCTAACATATAATCCATTCCTTTCATCTTCTTAAACTGCTGTAATAAAACGGATTGGTTTTGCAAAAGGAGTTGATTCACGTAATTCATACGTTTTTGTATCAATTGCAACAAGCGTATTATTCGTCGGATCACTTACAATAAGTTCTTTATCTGTATGTGCAATTCTAGGAGTATTCTTGTTCTCTCCCGTAGTCCAAGGAGCCATAGCAGAGATAGTTTGCATGATTTCGGCATTGGCTAAATTGATAATATATAGATTCCCATCTGTCCCAATAACAGATGCTATGTTATCACCATTATGACCAAAAGATGAGAGATATGTTGTTCCTAAATCAATTGTTTTAAGAGATTGGTTTGCAACATCAATCACGACAATTTTTTTGGCTAAATTGGGATTAGATTTACTAGCGTAGTTCCCAATAATATAGGCTGAATCATGAGAGCTTGCAAAAGAGCTTACACGCACATCGGCATCAGTATTAGCATCAGGTAGGCTTAAGTAGCTACCAATTGCTTTGGTATCATTATAGAGATAAACAAGTTTTTCACCACCAAAAGCGAAATACTCATCCCCTTTTACGGTTGCTGATGCCTCACCATGTAATTTTGGTATTATTGCATCAATCGTTTTTTGTGTGTTTGTTGCATCAACCGTAATGAGTCCATGACCAACTACACCCTCTGCTGGTGGAGTAGAAGAAATCATCCCTCCAAGTGTACGTGGGACTGCAACACCATGGTGTGCTATAACATTAAGTGTTTGGATTGGTTGGGGATTACTAGAGGTAAGTGTTTTTGCATCAATGAGATCAACAACACCAGAACCATCAAAGAATAATGCTGTTTTACCTTGATTACTCACGATATGAGCAGGCTTTTCTCCAGTGAAGCTATAGTCATATATTGCAGGTTCACTATTTTTGGCGTTAAGATTCAAACCAGTATCCAGGACTTTGATTATCCCCTCATCACGATTACTCATAAATATATGGCGACCATCAGGACCAGCAGTAATAGCTGACATATCTGTATCAAACTCCTGAATACTTTCAAGTGTTTTAGTAGCAACAACTGCAACACTCCCATCGCTATAGTTGATAACAATGCGATTATCATTTACACCAGTAGTTGCACAACCACTAATAATAAGGCCGAGTAATAGAAAAGGAAGAGCAAGTATCTGTATTTTATTATATTTCATAAAAAATCTCCTTCTAAAAAAGCTTTTACAGATATTAAATATCCGCAATGTATGAACTATAACATAAAAATAGTACACTGTCAATAATATCAAAAAAAAAAGATGGCGTTTTTGATGTTAAAATAAAACGCCATCTTTTTTAATTATAATTGATTATTTTCACCAATCAAGGCATCATGGACAACCTGGACACCATGTTTTGCATCCTTTTGATCGATGATAACCGAAAGTTTAATTTCTGATGTGGCAATCATGCTAATATTAATATTAGCGTGGAAGAGTGCACCAAACATGATTGGTGCAACCTCCGGATTAGCCTCAATACCAGCACCAATAACGGATAGCTTAGCAACATCTTTATTTACGGTAATTTCCTCACAGGTGATGATATCATCTTGTGTACCAAGAACTTCTAGGGCATCAGCAAGATCAGATTCAGCAAGTGTAAAGACAATATCTTTTGTACCAGCACGTCCAACTGATTGGAGGATGATATCAATACTGATTTTTTTAAGAGCAAGTGCTGAAAAAATATTATACGCCATTCCAGGAGTATCCTTAATCCCGATAATTGAAATAGTTGCAACATTTGAATCAGAAACGACCCCACTTACATAAACACTTTCCATTTTTCTTTTCTCCTTCACAACCGTTCCCTTGTCAAGTACAAAACTTGAACGGACAACGAGTTTAATATTATTCTTTTTCGCAAGTTCAACTGAGCGATTATGTAGCACATTTGCTCCAAGTGATGCCATTTCGAGCATCTCATCATAACTGATCTCAGTAAGCTTTTGTGCATCTGCAACAATCCGTGGATCAGCTGTGTAGATACCATCAACATCAGTGTAAATCTCACATAAATTGGCATTAAGTGATGCAGCAAGTGCAACAGCTGATGTGTCGGACCCCCCACGACCAAGCGTTGTAATATCTCCATGGCTATTGATCCCTTGGAACCCGGCAATGATGACAATGTTTTTTGCAGCAAGTTCTTTAAGAATACGGGCATTCTCAATTTTTTCAATCCGCGCATTTGAGTATGTAACGGATGAGCTAATGCCAACTTGCTGTGCATTAAGTGAAACAGCTGGATAGCCAAGACTTTGGATTGCCATGCTCATCAAAGCAACAGACTGTTGTTCCCCCGTTGCAAGCAGCATATCAGTTTCCCGTTTTGAGGGGGTACTGGTAATCTCGGCAATTTTTGCAAGGAGCTCATTCGTCGTATCCCCTTGTGCCGACAAAATCACAACAAGGCTGTTATTCAAATTATAGGTATCAACAATGCGTTGGGCAACAATTTTAATTCTTTCGGTATTAGCAACAGAACTTCCTCCATATTTTTGAACAATTAACATATTCGATCCTCCTTTTAAATTATAGCATTGGATATTTACTAACAAGGCTAAGATTTTCAAGAGCAAGGACTTTGAGTATTTGCTCTAAATCTGCTGGACATAATGCCGAAGTTGTAAAAGCAATTCGATGTGCGAATATAGGTTCAAGTACATGAGTTGATCCACCATCAAAATGAGTTGTAAGTAGCCTTTGTGCTAATGGTTGTGCAGTTATATCAAATATTAAGAAAAAACGAGAAGCAGTATCCTGCATATCAACCATCAGTGCTGGTTCTTGTGACCACGCATAATTAGTAGCAAAATTTGGCTTACGAATGGATGAAATAATATCATTGACAACTGAGCTTGCAGTTTGCATTTTTCCAGCGCCACTTCCATAAAAAAGGATGTCCCCTGAAATATTCCCTCTCACTAAAACAGCATTAAAAACATCACCAACATTAGCAAGTGGATGCCCAAGAGGCATAATTGCTGGCTGGGCAGAGGCACTTATACCAGCAGCACTCATCTTTGCAGTTCCAATAAGTTTTAAAGTATATGAACATGCATGTGCAATAGCAAGATCCTCAGGTGTTATCATGCGAATCCCCGTTGTTTTAATTGCTTCAAAGTCGACATTTTTTTTAGAAACAAGCGAGGCCAAAATAGCGATTTTACGACAAGTATCGTGGGCATCAACATCAGCAGTTGGATCGGCTTCTGCATATCCCAAATCCTGTGCAAGCTTTAATGCCTCAGCAAAACTTTTGCCATATTCTGCAATTTGCGAAAGGATGAAATTTGTCGTACCATTCAAAATTCCAGTGATTTCGATAATTTCATCCGCAAGCATTACCTCAACAAGAGGCCGAATAAGAGGGATTCCCCCACCAACACTTGCCTCAAAAAGATAATTCACTTTCTGCTCCACTGCAATTTTTAGTAGCTCTGCACCATATTGTGCAACAACTGCTTTATTAGACGTGATAACTGATTTTCCACAAAGGAGTGCACGCTTGCTGAACTCATACGCAGGCTCAACCCCACCAAGCATTTCAATAACAATGGAAATGGATGTGTCTGCTAAAATTTCTTCATAATCTGAAGTCACAAGATCCGCAATTTCCGTACCCTCAAAAGTATTACGATCAAGAATATGTGTAACTTTTATGTGCTGTGCTGCACGCTCTGTAATAAGTGCCTCATTGATTTTAAGTGTTTCATAAACCCCCGCACCAACTGTACCAAATCCTAGTAATGCAATATGTATCATATAATTTTTTCCTCATCTCGTTTTAAGTATAAACTTAGCGGGAGCGACCAACAACTTTTAGCTGGCGCATACCTGTAATATTATGTAACTCTGCCAATAAATCATTTAAATTGCGACTTGCAGCAGTTGTCTCCATCGTAATCATAACATGGGCAACACTCCGGATCGGGATTGTTTGATTGATTGTTAAAACATTAATGCTAAAGCTTGCAATAGTATTCAAAACTTCTGAAAGGATACCTGGTGCATGCTTTAATCCAAAGCTTATTGTAATAGTCTGGGCACTCTCATTTTCAAAAAAAGGCTCAAGTGCATCTTGGTATTTGTAGTAGACACTACGGCTAATACCTATTTGCTCAGTTGCTGCTCTAATAGTTTTGACATCCCCTGATTTAAGTAGTTGCTGTACTTGTAAGACTTTAATCATGATTTCAGGGAGTGCAGTTTCCTTGATAATAAAATACTGTTCTTTCAAAATCATCTTGTCCTTTCATAGAAAACACGTGTTTTTTCTATGAGGACAATTTTAACACAAAGGTTTCAATAAAACAAGGGCTTTTTTTCTTTGACATTAACTTTTGAATCTGTTATCATTTTTATAATATGTAAAGAAAAAAATAGAATATAGGAGGAATTGGAAAATGAAGTTTGAAAGTACAAGAAGTCATGAGGAGGTAAGTGGTAGCTATGCAATTTTGCATGGGCTTGCAGCAGATGGTGGGTTATACCTGCCAAAGACATTACCACAGATAAATATGCTAGCGTATTTGAACAAAAATTATCAGACGATTGCAGCAGATGTACTAGGCTTATTTTTTACGGAGTTTACAAAAGCAGAATTAGCATACGAGGTCCAACAAGCATATAGCCATATTAATTTTTCGCATTCCAAGATTACAGGTATCCGGGAAGTATCAGAGAATACGGCATACTTAGAGTTATTTTATGGTCGGACACTTGCATTTAAAGATCAAGCATTATCATTATATCCTCATCTTTTATTACTTGCAAAAAAATACCAACATGAAACACGAGAGCTTTTAATTTTAACGGCAACATCTGGGGATACTGGGAAAGCTGCAATGGAAGCGGTTAAAGATATTCAAGGAATTAAAATTGCTGTATTTTATCCAACCGATGGTGTGAGTACCATGCAAAAAGAACAAATGCAAAAGCAAAGTGGTGTAAATGTTTTTCCGGTGGGAATTCGTGGAAACTTTGATGATGCCCAGAAAGCTGTAAAGCGTATTTTTACAAGCCTCGAGATGCAGGCTCTTGCAGAAAAGTCACATACTCTATTAACCAGTGCAAACTCTATTAATGTTGCACGCCTCTTACCACAAATTGTATATTATGTAGATGCATATGCACGTGCTGTTAATAATGGTCTTATTAAAATGAATGATGTGATGGATATTACAGTACCAACAGGAAATTTTGGGAATATCCTTGCAGCCTTTATGGCGAAACAATGCGGTGTGCCAATTGGTATGGTCATCTGTGCAACAAATGAGAATAATGTGTTACATGATTTCATCCAAACGGGATTATATGATACGAGAAAACGTGAATTCTATATTACACATTCACCATCAATGGATATTTTAGTTTCTTCTAATCTTGAACGCTTTTTGTATTTACTTCTAAAAGATAAAACGAAAATACGGGTATATATGGAACAACTTAAAGATGATGGATATTTTAGCTTAGATGAAAAAGAGCATGCAACGATGCAAAAAGTTATCACTTCATACGACTGTACAAATAGTCAAACAGTTGAAATGATTGGTAAAGTGTATGAAAAAGAACAATATTTGATTGATCCTCACACGGCTGTTGCAGCATTTGCAGCAGAAGCATATAGTCGGAATAATCCCAATAGGGCTAATTTTCAGCTCATCGTCTCAACTGCACACCCATTCAAGTTTTTGAACTGCTATCGTACACTTTTTGCTATTGACTCAGAAAATACATATGAAATTGCCCGGGAACTTAGCAAAAAAACGGATATTGAGATGCCCATGAACCTCAAAGAACTTGAGCATGCAAATACACGTTTCCCAAATATTATTGAAGTAACAGGAATTGATGCTTTCATTAGTCAATGCCTGAAAAAGAAGGTGTAGTATGAAAACACGCTTTAGCATAAAAGTACCAGCAACAACAGCAAATATTGGTTCGGGATTTGATTGTGCCGGGATTGCTTTAAAATTATATAATGACTTTATCTTTGATTTCAGTCGTGAAAAGGGATTAGAGTTTTTTGGGGTAGATGGCCGCTTTGCAACAGAGGATAATTTGGTTTACCAAACATTTAGCGAAATACTCATTGCCAAAGATATCGCTATTCCAACTGATTTTTACCTTGAAATGGTGACAAATATTCCAGTTGCCCGTGGGCTTGGAAGTAGCTCTACTTGTATTATTGCTGGAATTATGGCAGCAAACATCTATGGTGAGCTCAATTTAAAATTAGCAGATATGCTGCAAATGGCAACGAAAATTGAAGGGCATCCTGATAATATTGCACCCGCAATTTTAGGGGGAATGGTTTTGGCGGTAGCCTTGGATGAAGAAGTCCTATATAAAAAAATTATTCCAGCCAACATGTATACTTTTATTGTTATTATCGAAGACAATGAAGTCTCAACAGCCGATGCAAGAGCTGTTATGCCCAAAATGATAAGTTATGATGATGCAGTCTTTAATATCTCACGTGCAGGTCTTTTACTAGAGGCATTCCAAACAGGAGATGCTAAGCTTTTAAAAGTTGTAACACAGGATAGAATCCACCAAGCACATAGAGCAAAATTAATTAAGTGTTATGAGGGATTACAACCAGTTTTAGCAAGTAAACTCTTTACTACATCATGGGTAAGTGGCTCAGGATCGACGCAAGTTGCGCTCAGCTTAAAGCAGCAAGCGTGTGAGGCAGTTGCAGCTATTTTGGCAGTATCCCCAGAATTATGCGTACTAGCTTTGGATGTTGAAGTGGACATGCCTTTGATAGAAATGCTCTAAGTAGAATAAGAAAAATCCCCCTCTACACAACTATGTGTGCAGAGGGGGATTTTTTAATTTGGAAATTTATTTATTTAATGAAAGGATACTATTTTCCATTGACAAGACATCAAAGTGTAGTGGTTGCTTGCTTGAGAGTGCATCCTCACTTAAATGAATTGCTTTAATTTGTGGGACATAATATGTCTGTGTGTAGTATGTCAAATTAGCACTAGACATACATGAAATATATTGTGTGTAGTCAACCGTTCCCTCACTTGTCACAACGGCACCTTTTGGGATATCAACGGATGAAAAAAGATGAAAAGCTTCATGAATTGCTACAATTTCGCAGCTACTTTTAAGAGCCACCACTTTAGCATAAAACGCACGAACAAAACGTGAAGTTGGGGCATAATCACCCGGAAGTCCACGTGTTCCAGTCCCTTGGCTAAAAGGTTTAAACTCGGTATCAAAAAGCGTCATGCTCTCAACTTGTTTTGGCTGAATACCGATATAATTACGTAAGTTTGTAACATGCCACTTATAATCTGGGCTATTTGTCATGATTCCAATAGCATTCTCATGGATTTCAATACCATTTTTGGTCGGCTCAATGACGAGGCTTTTCCCAAATTTATCCATGATAATCCAGTGCAAGGGTAAAACAATACCCAAAAGATCTGCTTTAAGTGCAACAAGATTGATGCGTTTTAATTCTGTACGCACTTCTGCAAGTGTGCTAAAAGTTGAAAGGATAAAACTAATCATTTCATGGGGTGCTAAATTGAGCATTCCATCAGTCTCAACATCATTATATACTGCATATTCAGGGAAATACAGAGATGCACAGCTCAAGCCCTTTTCATTGATACCATCTGCAAAAATATACTTATTACCTGCCCCACGGCCTGTTCCAACAAAGCCGTATGTGGGAACGATTTTCGTAGAGGCAAGTTCGGTTTTAAGCGAAAACCCTCTTGGAATAATGATGACCTCCCCCTCGAGTTCAAATGCAAAATCCATTGTCCTTCCTAAAATATACTGATTTGCCATTGTTTCTATTACAGCACTCGTACACATATTAACCACTCCTTTATATTTGTAGCCTTAAGTATACCATGTAAATTTATTATTTAAACATTTATTTATTGAAAATAAACAGGCTATAGCTTACTCCTAATTTTAGAGGGAGTAAGCTATAGCCTGCTTGAATTTTATTGCCTATTTAGTTGATGTAGCGTGCTCCATGAGATACCTCATAATTTGAACAGCATTACTTGCTGCCCCTTTTCGAAGATTATCAGCAACAACAAACATATGGAATTGGAGTGGATTATATAAATCCTGACGTATGCGCCCAACGAAGACTTCATCAAAGCCTGATGCATCTAATGGCATCGGGTATTTTAAAGTGTGAGGATCATCCACAACAGTGATGCCAGGAGATTTTTCTAGAATATCCCTAATTTCAAGCAGGGATATTTTTTTATCAACTGTGAAGCTAATATCAACACTATGGCTATTTTTAACAGGGACACGCACACAAGTTGCACTAATTGGGAGTGTTGGTAAATTTAAAATTTTCTGAGTTTCTGTTATCATTTTTACTTCTTCTTTTGTATAGCCATTTTCAAGAAAAACATCAATCTGGGGGATAACATTATTGTAAATACTATAATCAAATTGCGCAGGAGCTAATCCTTTTTCTCCACGCTCTAAATCTGTAATCCCATTTTGTCCAGCACCAGATACCGCCTGATATGTTATATAATCGACACGGGTAAGATTTGCAATTTTTTGAATAGCAGCTAGTGGTAAAACTGACTGTATTGTTGAACAATTGGGATTCGCAATAATTTTATTTGCTGTTAAATCAATTGCCTGTGGATTAATTTCGGGAACAACAAGTGGGATATCTGTATCCATGCGAAAAATACTGCTATTATCGATGACAATAATCCCATTTTGAGCAGCAATGGGCGCAAATTTTTCACTGATTGCACCACCAGCAGCAAAAAGGGCAAAATCGATATCGGCAGTTAATTGTTCCGCGGTTAACTCTTCAATGATGAGCTGTTGTTGTCGGAAGGGAACGCTTTTCCCTTTTGAGCGTGCGGATGCTAGTAATCTAAGTTCTTTTACAGGTAAATTATATTCTTCGATGATCTCGACGATTTTTCGGCCAACAGCACCCGTTGCGCCACAAACTGCGATTGTGTACATAAAAAATACCTCTTTTCTTTTTATTTATTATTAAGAGCTATCTTATCATAATCAAAGTGTTGATGTCAAATATAAATGTATTTGAGGTTAGCTCATTC
>BHER01000037.1 GCA_003864555.1 Erysipelotrichaceae bacterium
AGAAAAAAGGAGTCATTTTATGAAGTATGACATAACAACTGTCGAAGACTATTTAGCTGCTTTGCCAGCATCACGGCGTGAGAGCATGAACCGTTTGCGCAGCATTTTTTTAGCAAATTTGCCGGAGGGGTTAGTGGAAACTTTTCGTTATGGGATGATTTCGTATGAGATTCCACATGAGATTTATCCAGCGGGATATAATGTGAATCCTAAAATTGGGGTTCCCTTTTTAAGCCTTGCATCACAGAAAAATTTTATTGGGGTATATTATGTTGGACTTATGGTGAAACCTGATGTGCTAAAGTGGTTTGAGGATAGCTATGCTAAAGTGGTACCAACAAAAATTGATCGTGGAAAATCATGTATCCGTCTGAAAAAACAAGCGGATATTCCATATGACTTGATAAAAGAATTATGTGGGAAACTTTCAATTGAAGACTATTTGGTTATCTATGAAAAATGGAAAATAACCAAAAAAAATAATAAGTAAAAGAAGGAGTGTTAGGATGGAAAGAGTACAAGATAAATTTATACGATATATTAAAGTGAATACTATCTCAGATCCTGCTAGTTATGAAACACCAAGTACAAAAATTCAATTCGATTTGGCTTATATATTAAAACAGGAGTTAGAATATCTTGGAGTATCGGATGTGAGTTGTGATGAGCATGGCTATGTCATGGGTAAAATTCCGAGTAATTCAACGAAAAAAATTCCAGCAATTGGATTTTTGGCTCATATTGATACTTCGCCTGACTTTTCGGGAGAAGATATTAATCCTCAAATTATTGAAAATTACGATGGGAAAGATATTAAGCTTGGTGATGGAATTGTCATGTCGGCAGACTATTTTAAAAATCTAGCTAACTATATCGGTCAAACACTCATAACAACAGATGGAACAACATTACTTGGTGCGGATGATAAAGCGGGAATTGCTGAAATTATGTGTGCGGTTGAGTATATTCTAGCACATCCTGAAATTGAGCATGGGGATATTTGTATTGGGTTTAATCCAGATGAAGAAATTGGTCGAGGTGTTGTAAAATTTGATGTTAACCGTTTTGGTGCAGAATTTGCATATACCCTAGATGGTGGTGCTATTGGTGGATTAGAGTATGAAAACTTTAATGCTGCAAGTATGAAACTTACAATTGAAGGTAGAATGGTACATCCAGGGGATTCAAAACATAAAATGATCAATGCGGGGGAAGTTGCTATTGCTTTTCATACTGCTTTGCCTAAACTTGAGCGTCCTGAATATACAACAGGCTATGAGGGGTTCTATCATTTACAAGGTATGGATGCAAGCGTTGAAAAAACAGTAAGCCAATATATTATTCGCGACCATGACGATATCCTTTTTGAAAAAAAGAAAATGTATGCTACACAAATTGTGGAAGAGCTGAAGTATGCGTATCCTGAGGCGGTCATACAATTAGAAATTGCCAATACATATTTAAATATGAAAAGACAAATAAAGCCTGTGATGCATATTATTGATCTTGCAAAAGATGCGATGATGCAAATAGGGATTACACCCGTTGTAAAACCAATTCGAGGTGGAACGGATGGATCAAATCTTTCGTATATGGGATTACCTTGTCCAAACTTGTTTACTGGGGGACATAATGCCCACGGTCGCTTTGAATATGTTGTGATTGAATCAATGGAAAAAGCAACAGAATTGATTGTTGAAATTATCAAAACGGCAGCAGAGCGAGCATAGTTTTTTAATATATATCTATGATAAAGTTGGTGTTATGCCAACTTTTTTTAAATGGCTAAAAAAAGGTTGAATTGCAAAGAGAGGAATGCTATAATTAAATTAGCACTTAAAAAAAGGAGTGCCAAAAGATAGAATGGTGGAGGTCTCAAATATGATTAAACCTTTATATGATAAGGTCGTTTTAAAAGTAAAAAAAGAAGATAAAGTAACAACAAGTGGCATAATTTTACCAGAATCAGCAAGTGATAAGTCTAATTTAGCGATTGTTATTGCAGTTGGACCTGGAAGTATATTAGAGAGTGGTGCATTATGTGCAGTGCATGTTAAAGTTGGGGATACGGTTTTATTTAGTCCTTACGGTGGGACGGAAGTAAAAGTTGATGGATCTGAGTACCTAGTCTTAAGTGAAAAAGATATATTAGCAGTTATAGAGTAGATAGCAGCCCTAGTTACTTAAGGAATAGAGTCTAAATTGAAAGGATGTTTTAGAAATGGCAAAGGCAGTTTTATTTGGCAATGATGCAAGACAAAAAATGTTACAAGGGGTTGATACCCTTGCAAATGCAGTGAAAGTAACACTTGGTCCTAAAGGCCGGAATGTTATTTTAGAAAAAACATTTGGATCACCACTCATTACAAATGATGGTGTGACGATTGCAAAAGAAATTGAATTAGCAGATAAGTTTGAAAATATGGGGGCACGCCTGGTTGCAGAAGTGGCATCAAAAACAAATGATGTTGCAGGAGATGGAACAACTACTGCAACTGTACTTGCACAAGCAATGATCCGTGAAGGTATTAAAAATGTAACAGCGGGGGCAAACCCAATTGGTATTCGTAAAGGGATGGAACTAGCAGTTATTGCAGCAGTGACAAAATTACAGGAGATATCAGAGCCAATTAATGATAAAAATGGAATTGCCTCAGTTGCAGCAATATCAGCAGCAGATAGCGCCATTGGTGAATTAATTGCTGAAGCGATGGAAAAAGTTGGGAATGATGGTGTAATTACACTTGAAGAATCAAAAGGTTTTACAACGGAGCTAGATATTGTAGAAGGAATGCTATTTGATCGGGGATATTTATCAATGTATATGGTAACTGATAATGAACGGATGGAAGCGGAATTAGATCATCCTTATATTTTAATTACCGATAAGAAAATTTCCCATATAGAAGAAATTTTACCAATCCTTGAAAAAGTAATGCAAATTGGCAAACCATTATTGATTATTGCAGAAGATATTGAGGGGCAGGCATTATCAACACTTGTTGTAAATAAACTGCGTGGGACATTGAATGTTACTGCTGTTAAAGCACCAGGATTTGGAGATCGTCGCCGTGATTTACTTGAGGATATTGCTATTTTGACTAATGGTGTTTTTATCAGCCAAGAACTTGGGTATGAGCTTAAAAGTGTAGAAGTTGAGATGCTTGGTCGTGCAAGCCGTGTACTTGTGACAAAAGAGACAACCACACTTGTAAATGGAACGGGCAAAAAAGAAAAAATTGCAAGTCGTGTTGGTCAAATACGCATGCAGATGGAAGAGACAACATCAGAATTTGATCGTGAGAAATTACAAGAACGCCTTGCTAAACTTACCGGTGGTGTTGCAGTAATTAAAGTAGGTGCGGCAACAGAAACAGAATTAAAAGAACGGAAACTACGTATTGAGGATGCTTTGAATTCAACGCGTGCTGCTGTTGAAGAAGGAATTGTTGCAGGTGGTGGAACGGCTTTGATGAATGTGTATGATGCTGTTGCAGCAGTTGAGGCAACGGGTGATGTTTTAACTGGTGTTCAAATTGTCTTAAAAGCACTTGAATCACCAATCCGACAAATTGCTGAAAATGCTGGCTTTGAGGGTGCTGTAATTGTTGAACAATTGAAGCGTGAACAAACGGGAGTAGGATTTGATGCTGCAACTGGTGAGTGGAAACAGATGGTCGCATCCGGGATTGTTGATCCAACAAAAGTTGTTCGGAGTGCACTACAAAATGCTGTAAGTATTTCAGCAGTCTTTTTGACAACGGAGGCAGCAGTGACGTATATTGCTGAAGATGAGGGGAATACTACATCAATGGGTGGTGGAATGCCCGGGATGATGTAATCTCTATTTTAAGATAGCGTAAGCTATCTTTTTTTGACTTTAGTAAAAATGACATGAAAAAAACCATTCATATCTATAAGCGATATGGATGGTTATCTTATTTCTAAATGGCGGAACAAGAGGGATTCGAACCCTCGCACCAGTTTCCCAGTCTACACCCTTAGCAGGGGCGCCCCTTGAGCCGCTTGGGTATTGTTCCGTGTTATCTAAATGGTGGAGCCTAGCGGGATCGAACCGCTGACCTCCTGCGTGCAAGGCAGGCGCTCTCCCAGCTGAGCTAAGGCCCCATATTTTTACAACATGATTATTATACCATGTTGTGGAAATAAATTCAAGCAGATATTTATAAAATCCACTTACTAGTAAGACTAGATCCAATTTTTAGAAATAGACTAAAGCTAGTTAGGTAAATTCTAATTCTGAGGGTCATATTTCTAGCATAATTAACAATCTTTTTTTGAAAGTTAAGATTATTGTGAATAAAGTGGTATAATAAAAGAACAAGAGTTATATTCTGCATGGAAGGAGATATTTTTTTTAAAAGTAGAAAAGAAAGAGGAGATTAGGATGGAAAAAAAACGCTTAGAGATTTTACAAGATATTCTAAAAATTGATTCAACAAATGGGAATGAAGAAGCCGTTGCAGATTATCTAAAAGGTGTACTTGAAGAAAGTGGAATTATTGCAAAAAAAGTTGCCTACGCAGATAAACGGACAAATTTAATTGCTGAAATTGGTGCGGGTGCTAAGACATTAGCAATCTCAGGCCATATGGATGTTGTGAGTGCTGGAAATCTAGCTGATTGGACGACACCACCATTTGAGCCAACAATTCGCGATGGTAAATTATTTGCACGCGGTGCGACAGATATGAAAAGTGGTTTAGCAGCACTTGTATGTGCGATGGCTGAACTATCTTTAGAGAAAGTTCCTTTGAAGGGGAAATTAAAATTATTGGCAACAGTTGGTGAGGAAGTTGGGTTGCTTGGTGCACACCAATTGACAAATGAGGGCTATGCTGATGGGGTCGATGCCCTTATTATTGGTGAACCATCAGGTCATTTAATTGTATATGCACATAAAGGAGTGCTAACGTTTACTGTCAATTCAGTTGGTAAAAGTGCTCATAGCTCAATGCCAGAACTTGGTGTGAATGCAATTGATAATTTACTTGTTTTTTATACAGCAATGCAGGAAGCATTTAGTAAATTAACTGCTAATAATCCTGCTTTGGGGAAATTTGTCTACAATAATAGTATAATCAATGGGGGGAAACAGGCAAATAGTGTGCCGGATGAAGCCTTTTTGATGGTTAATACACGGACAACGCCTGAGGTGCCAAATGAGATTATCCAAAAAACTTTGGAAAAAATCGTGAAAACACTAAATGATACAATACCAACAATGGATCTGAGCCTTGAAATAAATCAAAGTACATTGCCAGTATTTAGTAATATCGATTCAAAACTTGTTACTATTGCCAAAGAAGAGGGCGATAAAATGTTCAATGAGGATTTACAATTAATCGGTGCACCGGGTGGAACGGATGCTGCTGAGTTTATTCGTGCGAATAAAGATATGCAGATTATTATATTTGGACCAGGAAATGATTCACTGCATCAGACCGATGAGTATGTTAAGGTTGACAATTATTTAGAGATGGTTGACCTTTATAAAAAAATCATTATACGCTATTTTGAAGAAGCGTAGAATTAAAGTAGAGGGGGATTCTAAATGGAACGGGGACTACTAATTTTTATGAGTTTATTTGCAGCAATGAATCCATTGGCAAGTACTCCAGTATTTTTGAGTTTGACAAAACAAATGAGTGACTTAGAAAAAAAACAAGTTGCTAAAAACTCAATTATATATTCTTTTATTCTCGGGGCAGTATTTTTTGTCTCGGGGAAACTGATTTTATCTCTTTTTGGGATAACAATACCAGCTTTCCAAATTGGTGGTGGGATCATCGTCTTTTCAATTGGACTTGATATGTTGCGTAAAGAAAAAGATGCTGAAGGTGATACGGTACCTGGGGATGTTGGGATTGCAATATCTCCGCTTGCTGTACCTTTGATTATTGGTCCAGGAGGAATAGCAACAATTATCAATCTATCCTCTAGTGGTAGTTGGGCAGAAGTTGCAACTGATTTCCTCATTTTTGGAGTATTGTTGCTCATTATGTATGGTTGCTTTCTCTCAGGTAAAAAAATTGTGAAGTACCTAGGTGAACAAGGCCTCATGGCAGTAACAAAAATTATGGGGTTGATACTTGCAATTATCGGAACACAAATGGTTATCAATGGTGTTGAAATTTTATTTAAAATAGCATTGACAATGGTATAAAAAAATAGCTCTTGCATTTTGGGTGCAAGGGCTATTTTTAGGATTTATCTTCAAGTGATTTTGCCCTAAAATAGAGAACAAGGGGAATAACAGCATAGAGCCCAACTAAATTTTTTGAAGCAATGGTGACTGGGGTATTTGTAAGGATGCTTTAGATATAGTCTAGGTTGTCCTAATTTGTTATTATGTGAGGAGGTCAAGTACAATTTGGATGGCTGTATTAGCGCCAGTTTCAAGAGCATTTTCATCAATTTTAAATTTAGGGTGATGTGGAGAATAACCATAACCATCGACTGCAAGTCCTGTACCAAGACGGATAAAAGATCCTTTGATATGGTCAAGTTCAGTGTAAGCTGAGAAGTCCTCGGCCCCCATTAACTGAAGTGATTCATAAATCCTACTCGCTCCAACAACTTTAATTGCAGCATTACGGGCAATTTCCGTTGCATCAGCATCATTATAGACAATATCTGTTCCAAAGATATAGTCTAAAGTATAGGTTGCACCATGCATAGTTGCAATATGGTGTATTAGGGTTTCAACTTTTTCTCGTGCTAGTATGCGAGTTGCTTTATCTGTTGTGCGGATTGTTCCTTGCATGAAGGCTGTATCGGGGATGATGTTTGAGGCATTCCCACTTCTAAATTCTCCAACTGTGATGACAGCTTGATTAAAAGCACTAATTGAGCGTGAGACAATATGGTGGAGGCTTGAGATGATATCTGCCCCAATTAAAATTGGATCAACTGCATTTTCGGGAGAAGAAGCGTGTGCCCCCCGACCTTGAATAGTGAGGGTGAAATCATCGCAGGCAGCGTTGGCTGCTCCAATGTGGAGACCAAGATTTCCCGTAGGTTGATTTGGCGTAACATGAAAGCCAAAAATATATGATACATCATCAAGTACTCCCGCAGCAACAAGTTGGCTTGCCCCGCTTGGAGATACTTCTTCAGCATGTTGGAAAATGAATTTGACGGTTCCTGCAATTGTGTCAACTTGCGAACAGAGAACTTCAACTGCACCAAGTAACATTGCGGGGTGAGCATCATGACCACATGCATGCATCACGCCATCGTTGAGTGATTTAAAATCGACATCTGCTTCTTCAAGTATTGGAAGAGCATCAATATCGGCACGCAATGCGATAGTCTGCCCTTTTTTTGCACCTTTTAGTGTGGCAACAACACTTGTGGGTGTTGGACGCTCAAGGGAAAGATTAGGGAATTTTTCAAGGATATTATAAATATAGTCTGCACTCTTGTATTCTTGGTGTGAGAGTTCAGGATTAGTGTGGAGATGGCGGCGCCATTTGATGATGTGCTGGAGGGATGCTTTGGATTGTTCCATAAACTTACCTACTTTCTTTTATTTGATTAAAAGTATTATAGCATTTTCAGGCATAAAAAAACACCCTCGAGGGGTGTTGGACTCCATTTGGAGCGCAGTTACGCATAAAAGCTTATTTTAACTTACTCTTTTTCTTAGGAATGTCATAGGTGGCTAGTCGCCATCCAAAGTTTTATCTTTGGGAATACTTGCGTCTTTGTGACTACTCTCAGCAATAAACAGACCAAATAGTACAAATACAATCCCTACAATAATCTGAACGGTCGGTATTTCATTAAGGAAAATCCAAGATAAAATAATGGTGATAGCAGGAAGTGCATAAATATAGACACTCGTTTTGGTTGCCCCCAAGATATCAAGTGCATAATTCCACGTTAAAAAACAGAGTGCAGATGCACCAAGACCTAAGAAGAGGAGATTACCACTATTTTTTACGGATAGAAGAGCTGCAAGATTTGGGCTGAAATCAAAAAAAAGTAGGCAAGGAAGCATACTAAGTAGCCCATATCCAAAAATACGGCGAGTCGTTTGAAGTATAGGGTAACCAAAGGCAGCAATTTTTTTGATAAGGATGGAGTAAGCAGCCCAAAAGATAGCTGCCAATAATGCAAGGCCATCCCCAACTGGGTGGAATGAGAGTGCTGATCCATTAAATATGCTCATGATGATGATACCTAAAAGTGAGAGCATCATACCAATGAAGAAGGGGACTTTGAGTTGCTCACCTTTTAGAAAAAATGCTGCGAACAATGTGGTGAAAATGGGAGCAATGGCAATGATAATACCAACATTTGAGGCTGTTGTCAGTGTTAATGCAATATTTTCAAAGAGAAAGTAGAGGACAATGCCACTCAGTGCTGCCAGAAAAAACATGATTTCTTCGGATTTTTTTGGTTTAATATGTTTGTGGAGGGTGAAAATAAATAATGCAATATACCCAATAAGAAAGCGGAAAATCAGGATTTCAAGGGGTGTAAATGCTTGAAGTAGAATTTTTGTAGAGACAAATGTTGATCCCCAAACGATAACTGAGAAAATGGCACAGGCGTGGGCAAATTGCTTTTTTGTCATAGTTTTACTCCTTTATGATATTAAAATGTGATATTTCCGTGATATTTTTAAAATTAAGTAGAATTTGCTTATTATTGCTATACTTTTTACTAGTAATCCCTTATAATTATACAGAAAGGTCGTGAAAAAATGCCAAAAAAATCATCATTATTTTACGCTGCGGCTCGACGACCAGTTACTGAGAAAACAAAAGGTCATCAGGGAAAAGACGTAAAGCCACCAAAGTTTTATGAGGCTATTGCAGGTAAGAGAAAAAAACGTTAACACGTTCAAGCCCATCCAATGGATTGGCTTTTTTTGTATCTTTTTATAGTTGCTCTTGAAGAGGGGGGATATGGTTTGCTTTTCGTGAACGTTCAACTTCTTCAATTTCTTTGTTGAGGAAATAAGAAATAGCTGTACGGATAATAACGATGGCAATTAAGAGTAAAACCTCATCTAAAGTGCGATGGACGACTGATTCAATTATGTCGGCTGCAATGAGTACCTCAAGTCCTAAAAGGATATATGATCCAAGGATAATCCGCAAGTCTAATAAAATGCTTACTTTATTATCAAAAAAATCTTTGCGAAAAAAAGCTTGAAGGAAGCATGCAACAGTAAAAATTACTCCCCAGATGATGATTAATATGGAAATTGTACTAATGATTGTTGCAATAAAGCTTAAAATACTTGTGTAATTATGAGACATATATATCCTTCTTTCAGTATATTATGATGGTTTCAATTATAGCATGTATTATATATAATACTCAATTATTAGCATGAAAATCCAACAAAAAAGCAGATGGTAGCTATGCTGCTTATCGGGAATAGCGATGGCTTTATCATAAAATATCCGTGGAAATGGGGGAATGTTACTACTTTGCAATAAATTTTCAGATTAAGCCTCTGAAAGTCTAGACGGAAGCAGACAATTTTGGTATAATTGCCAATGAGAGGACGTGTAAAAATGGAATTAATTATCTGTAAAACAGCACAGGATGCAGCAATGACTGCTGGGGATTTAGTACTTGAACAAATTAAGCATAATACAAAAACTATTTTAGGATTAGCAACAGGGAGCACACCTGAGGGGATGTACCAATATTTAATTAAAGACCACATGGAGAATGGGACATCATATGCAGGAGTGTCAACTTTTAATCTCGATGAGTATGTGGGGTTACCACCAACACATGAACAAAGTTACCGCTATTTTATGAATAAAAACTTCTTCAATGCCATCGATATTCGTAAAGAGAATACATATGTGCCTGATGGAATGGGAGATGCGCCGGCAAATGCCATCGCATATGATCGTATACTTGAAGCATCTGGAGGTATTGATTTACAAATTTTGGGAATTGGAACAAATGGACATATTGCTTTTAATGAGCCGGGTGTACGATTGGATTCAACAACACATGTTGTAGCGCTTGTTCCTGAGACAATTGCAGCAAATGCTCGCTTTTTTGACTCAATTGATGATGTGCCCAAAACAGCAATAAGTATGGGAATTGCATCTATTTTAAAAGCAAAAAAAATTATTTTAATTGCTTTAGGAGAAAGTAAAGCTGAGGCAGTACGTGCCATGTTTGAAGATGAAGTTTCAACAAAAGTACCAGCA
>BHER01000038.1 GCA_003864555.1 Erysipelotrichaceae bacterium
TCCCTCTTCAATCATAATTTTATTATGCTGTTGGGTTTTCCCAAATTTCTGAATTTCAATAACTTTTGCATCTTTGATACCAATATTGAAACTTTTATTTCCCTCTCCAAAGGGCTCATACTTCGCTTGTTTTTCTAAAAATTTGAGATTGAGATCAGAAATATTCTGCCAAAAATCAATTATTAAGGGCAATTGCAATTCTTTTGCTGCTATATTTTCTGTAATGCGTGCACTATATGCTTTAATTTTCTCTGCAACTTTTGCTAAATTTTCAGTATTGACACTCAAACCACCAGCAAAAGCATGTCCCCCAAATTTAAAAAGGTCTTCCGAAATTTCCTCAAAACAGTTGATCACATTAAATGGACCAAATGCTCGGGCAGAACCAATATATTTAGAGCTATCTAGTGGGTTTTCGGTCATAAGAATGACGGGCCGACTCGTTTTCTGCATTATTTTCTGAGCAACAATGCCTAGTACCCCTTGATGCCAGTTTTTGTTATAAAGAAAAATAAAGCCACTTCCACTTGCATGTCCTAGCTGTTCTACTGCTTCGCTCACAATTTTTTCGGTGATTTCTTTTCTTTCGATATTAATTTTTTGAAATTCTGCCATACTTCTTGCCAAATCAGCTGTATTACTAGTAAGCATTGCTTCAACTACTGCATTGGCATCAGCAATTCTACCGACTGCATTAAGCATTGGGATAAGTTGAAAACTTAAATCGTCGCTCTGTAATTTTTCAATCTGCTGTAATTCCACAAAAGCCCTTATAAGTTTTATTGGTTCCCGTTTACTTAGATTATAGCCATGAAAAGTAATTGCACGGTTAATGCTTGTATCAAGTGGCATCATATCTGCAAGTGTTGCAAGACATGCTAGCTGCATAAACTCAACAAAAAAAGCATCATCTTTTTTCAATGTATCGCCTAAAAGATAGCGTGCAAGGCAGAAAGATACCATTGCACCACAAATATTTTTTTCCATGAGCGACTCATCTAAATCGGGATGTAAAATATAAGGGGTATCGGGTAAAACTTTTCCTAAATGGTGGTGGTCAGTTATGATGATATCTATTCCGAGTTCCTTTGCCTCATTGATTGCATCATATGCTGAAATTCCATTGTCAACTGTGATAATAAGCTTAGTATCTTGCACGTGATCCCGCACAATTTGGGGGGTAATACCATAGCCATTTTTAAAACGGTCAGGAATAATATACGCTATCTTCGCTCCCATTTTCTCTAAACTTTTATAAAGAATTGTTGTGGCACTCATACCATCAACATCATAATCACCACAAATTAAAATAGCATTCCCACTTGTAATATGCTCTAGTATCTTCTTTTTTATTGGTTCTAATATTATTGTTGAAAATTGGAAATCGAGCACTACTTTTTCTGCAGGAGCGAGTATAATATCACGGTTAATTTCCTCATTCCCCGTTGATAACCAATTATACTTTGGATATAGTCCCATTTTTTATGCTTCCTTTCGAAAAAGAGGCGACATTTCTTCACCTCTTTTTATTATCTGTTTTCACTTAAATTAAATTACTAAATATTTGATGTAATGATTCTTCTTTTGCATGAAAAACTGTTTCTAACCTTAAGTAGTCGATGATTTCTCCATGTAGCAAATTGAGGACATCTGATGTGAGCTCATGTAAAAAAACTGGCTTTATTTTCCATTTTGTAGAAAGTAAATATTCTTTTAATAACTCAACAGATACATCCTCATAGCCTTCTGCTCGAAATGCATTTACTTTACATTCAAGTAAAAACTCAAGTTTCATCATCATTTTTTCATCTATTTGCATCCGTGCTATCCCCTTATTTTTGTTCTTGTTCTTGCTCTTGTTCTTGTTCTTTCTCTTGCTTTTGCTCTTGTTTTTGCTCTTGTTTTTGCTCTTGTTTGCGAACAATTGCAGCTTTAGCAAAACATATTTTACTCTCATCCAACATTTCGAGTATTATCGTGCTTTCATCTATTGAGATAATTTTCCCATAAATTCCTGCTGTTGTAATAACAGCATCTCCAATTGCAAGTGCGTGTTGTAGATTAGCTAAGCTATCTCTTTGTTTTTTATTTGGTTTGATGATAGTCAGATAAAGTATCCCTAGTAAAAAAGCTGGTAAAATTAACATTGATATAATTTCATTCATATGAACATCTCCTATTTTATTTTTATTTTTTTCAGACTAGAATCCTGCGTGATTCTCCACGTTCAAGCCATATTTCTCAAAAAATTCGAGCTTGAAATCGAGTAGACGGTCGGAAAGAATAGCAATGCGCACATCTTCCATTAATTTGAGTAAGAATCTTGTGTTATGGATACTCGTTAGTCGAATACCAAATGTTTCATCGCATTTTATCAGGTGACGGATATATGCTTTCGAGTAATTTTGACAGGCATAACAGTCACAATTCTCATCAATTGGCGTAAAGTCTTCACTAAATTTTGCATTCTTTAAGTTTTTACGACCTGTTGATGTCATAACTGTCCCATTACGGGCAATTCTTGTTGAGAGCACGCAATCAAACATATCAACCCCATGCATTGTCCCCATAATAAGTGCATCTGGAGAACCTACCCCCATTAAATAACGCGGTTTATTTTGTGGCAATACTGGATTGAGCTTTTCAAGTACATTATACATGATTTGCTTGGGTTCACCTACTGATAAACCACCAATTGAGTAACCTGCAAAATCCATACTCATCAAATCTTTCGCACTTTGCAGACGCAAATCAAGATATTCTCCACCTTGTACAATACCAAATAACCCTTGATCAGCTTTTCGCATATGAGCTCTAAGCCCCCGCTCTGCCCATCTTGTTGTCCGTTCAATTGATTTTTTGACGTAATCATGGCTTGCAGGATACGGTGGACACTCGTCAAATGACATCATAATATCTGAACCTAAATTATTTTGAATCTGAATAGCTTTTTCTGGACTTAAAAATAATTTTGAGCCATTTATATGGTGGCGGAAATGAACACCTTCTTCTTCAATTTGGCGAAGATTGCTCAAACTAAAAACTTGAAATCCACCTGAGTCCGTCAAAATCGCTTGGTCCCAGTTCATAAATTTATGTAACCCACCTGCTTTTTTTATAATTTCATCACCTGGTCTTAACCACAGATGGTATGTGTTACTCAATATTATTTGGCTTTTTGCTGCTTTAAGCTCTTCCGGAGACAATGTTTTTACTGTTGCCAATGTTCCAACGGGCATAAACATGGGTGTTTGATATACACCATGTGGTGTATGCAGTAGTCCAGCTCTTGCACCCGTTTGCCGACATACGTGGAGCAGTTCGAATCTAATTGGTTGCATATCTATTTTCGCTCCCTTTCCTTTTATAAATGGGCATATTTGAATGTTGGTTGCTTTTTTTGTTGCTCTACAAATTCCATTGTATGCACACCTGTTTCAACAAAACATGTATCGATGGAATTTTCTATTCCAAAAGTAATGTCCGTGAAGTAGTTATCGCCAATCATCAAAAATTGCTCTTTTCTATAATGAGGGTATTTTTTTTGAATATACGCTATCATATGATGTGCAGGCTTGCCAATAACGTATGCTTTGACTCCTGCTGCTTGCTCTACCATAAAAACAATAGTTCCAGCACCAGGAACAAAGAATTCATCTTTTGGTAATCGTAAATCCATATTTGTCGCGATCAGTGGAATCTGTTGTTTTTGAATAATATATGCTGCTTCTGCAATTTGTTCATACGTTGCTGAAATATCTAGACTAACAACAACTGCTTGCGGATTTTTACTATGGATTTCAATATTTTCTTTCTTGCAAAAAAATGCTAACGCATCTGATCCTAAAAGATGAATTTGCTGTATTCCTTGATTTTTCAAGTAGAGTGCACATACCATAGCTGATGAAACAAAAGTATAGTTATTACTTTCAATTCCCATTTTACAGAGTTTTGAACGTAAACTTTTTTCCATGAGTGTTGCATTATTGGTTACGAAAACTACTTTTTTTTCCTGTTTAATAAGTTGATTAATAAAAGAAATACACGATTCAATAGGACGGTTACCTGCGTATACCGTCCCATCTAAATCAAATAAATATACTTGATATTTATGCATTTTATTCATTATTTACTTTTTTAAGTAAGCCTTCAATTTTTTCTGCTTCTGCAAAAGATGTATCTATTTTGAAAATGAGTTCTGGCATTTTACGCAATGAAACTTTTTTTCCTAGAATGGCTTTTATTGCCCCTGATTTTTTTTCTAAAGTTTCTAAGTTTGCTTCTTGTTTATCCTCACGAGAATTCATAAAGTGTACAAATACTGTTAAATATGATAAATCATTTGTCAATTCAACCGCTGTTATACTAACAAGTCCCATATCTTTATTCTTCAGATCTTGTGCAATAATCTCAGATAATGCACGTTGTAATTGTGATTCTAGTCTTTGATGTTTTATTGATGTCATAGAACAACACTCCTTACTATTTTTTTATTTCTTGCATTTCATAACATTCGATAACGTCATTTTCTTTCAAGTCATTGTATCCTGCAATTGTTAAACCACATTCATACCCTGAATTTACTAATTTCACATCATCTTGCTCACGTTTAAGTGAACCAAGTTTTCCTTCATATACCTGAATTCCATCTCTTATTATACGAATAAGACTATCGCGTTTAGCTGTACCATCTGTAACCATACAACCAGCAATTGTTCCAATTTTTGAAACTTTAAACAATGCTCTAACTGATACTTGTCCTGTTACAACTTCTTCAAATTCAGGATCTAACATTCCGGTCATTGCTGCTTCAATTTCTTCTATTGCTTTATAAATAATTGTATGTAAGCGAATTGAAACGCCTTCTCTTTCAGCAAGTTGGCGCGTATTTGCATCCGGTCTTACATTAAATCCGTAAATAATTGCATTCGATGCAACTGCTAACATGATATCTGATTCAGTTATTGCCCCAACTGCTGCTCGAACAATTTTAACTCTGACTCCAGAAACATCAATTTTACCAAATGATTGTGATACTGCTTCAACTGATCCTTGGACATCTGCTTTTACAATAATATTTATTTCTTTAATATCACCTTCAAGTATTTGTTGATTTAAATCTTCCAAGTTCATCGCTGCTGATTTACGACGTTGTTCGTGTACGAATGATTCAGCTTTTGATGCACCAACTTGACGTGCTTTTTTCTCACTATCAAATACGGCAAAATGGTCTCCTGCACTTGGAACACCAATTAATCCAGTTAATTCAACTGGTGCTGATGGTCCCGCTGTTTTGAGGCGTTTACCAAGATCATTTTCCATTGTTCGTACACGACCATAAGCACTTCCCACTACAATTGGATCTCCAATATTAAGTGTTCCACCTTGTACTAGAACTGTTGCAACTGTTCCGCGTCCTTTATCAAGACGTGCTTCAATTACCGTTCCAAAAGCATGGCGATTTGCATTTGCTTTAAGCTCTTGTACTTCAGAAACAAGTAAAATCATTTCAATCAAGTTTTCAAGGCCTGTTCCCATTTTTGCTGAAATTTCAACAAAGATCGTGCTTCCGCCCCATGCTTCCGGTTGTAGACCCAATTCAGTCAATCCTTGCATAACACGTGCTGGATCACTTCCTGGTTTATCGATTTTATTTACTGCAACGATAATAGGTACATCGGCAGCTTTTGCATGTTCCACTGCTTCTTTTGTTTGTGGCATTACACCATCATCCGCAGCAACTACAATAATTGCAATATCTGTTACTTCTGCTCCACGAGCACGCATTGATGTGAATGCTTCATGGCCTGGTGTATCTAAGAATGTGAGTTTTTTACCTTCATGGGTTATTTGATATGCACCAATATGTTGGGTAATTCCACCGGCTTCGCCATCCACAACTTGTGTTTTACGTAAAGCATCTAATAGTGTTGTTTTCCCATGATCAACATGTCCCATAATTGTTATAACTGGTGGACGTGATGTCATGTTTTCTTCACTTTCTTCAGTTTCAAAATAAAGTGAAAGATCCGTTTCATCTACCGTTTCTTCATAGATAATTGTTGCATTATATTCTGCAGCAATCAATTCTATTGTGTCCGCATCTAAACTATGGTTAATTGTTGCCATAATACTTAATGTTAATAGGTATTTTATAATATCAGCAACTGGAATACCAGCTTGTTGTGATAATTCTCCAACAGTAAGTGAACCTTTATGTTTGATGAATTTCGGTAAATCGGGCATAATAACAACAGGTTTTCTGTGTCCTCTTGGTCTCCCACGGTGATACATTTTTTTGTCTTCTAAACGTTTCTCTTCTTTTAATTGTTTTTTTGATTTGCGCTCTTCACCAGAGCTACGGCGTTCTTTATTATCTGCGAAAGCAGTTCTTCCAACTTTTACTGCATCTGCAGGAGCAGCAGCTGAAATATCACTTAATTTCTTATCAATATTGAGGGTGTTCATCCCGCTTCCACGGTTTTGGTATCCACCCTGTTGGTATCCACCACTTGGGCGGTTTTGATATCCACCTTGTTGGTTTCCACCTTGATATCCACCACTTGGACGATTTTGGTATCCACCTTGTTGCCCTTGCCCTGCTGGACGGTTTTGGTATCCACCTTGTTGTCCTTGTCCTGCTGGACGGTTTTGGTATCCACCTTGTTGAGGTTGTCCTGCTGGACGGTTTTGGTATCCACCTTGTTGAGGTTGTCCTGCTGGACGGTTTTGGTATCCACCTTGTTGAGGTTGTCCTGCTGGACGGTTTTGGTATCCACCTTGTTGAGGTTGTCCTGCTGGACGGTTTTGGTATCCACCTTGTTGAGGTTGTCCTGCTGGACGGTTTTGGTATCCACCTTGTTGAGGTTGTCCTGCTGGACGGTTTTGGTATCCACCTTGTTGAGGTTGTCCTGCTGGACGGTTTTGGTATCCGCCTTGTTGAGGTTGTCCTGCTGGACGGTTTTGATATCCGCCTTGTTGAGGTTGTCCTGCTGGACGATTTTGATATCCACCTTGTTGACCATCACCTGCTGGACGATTTTGGTATCCACCTTGTTGACCCTGTGCTGCTGGGCGGTTTTGGTATGCTCCTTGCGCTCCTTGTGCTGCTGGTCGGTTTTGGTATGCTCCTTGCGCTCCTTGTGCTGCTGGGCGGTTTTGGTATGCTCCTTGCGCTCCTTGTGCTGCTGGGCGGTTTTGGTATGCTCCTTGCGCTCCCTGTGCTGCTGGGCGGTTTTGGTATGCTCCTTGCGCTCCTGTCGGTGTTACTCCTGGTTTTGGCTCTGTTGCCACTGCTGCTGCTGGAAGCTCTGTTGCAACTTCCGGTTTATTTTCTTGTGGTGTTGCCTGAGTAACTGCTACTGGTGCTACTATTGGTTTTACTGCCGCTGGTTGAATTGGGTTATTTGTGCGGTCACGGTCGCTGTTTCTTCTATTTGTAAATTGACTCGCATTTTTACCTATTTGTATCGTCGGAGCTACCTCTGGTTTTTTCATTTCATCAACCTTTTTTTCAGGGTTTTCTCCTGTATTTTCTTTATTACTTTCAGTAATAACTGTAGATTTCTTTTGTTCTTTATTTTCATTTCCGGCCTTTGCAATCAATATACCGGCTTGTTCTGCTGTAATTGATGACATTGCGTTTTTCACGTCCATGTCCATTTGTTTGGCAAGTGCAACAAGGTCTGTTACCTTCAATTGCTTTTGCTTTGCCAATTCTACCATTCTAATTTTCCCCATGACAGGAATCACCTTCAATCATTATTTTCTTTTCGAGAATACTTCTCATTTTATCTGCAAAACCCTTATCAATAATACCAATTGCAACAGTCACATCTTTTCCAATTGACTCTGCAATCGTTTGTTTGGTTCCAAAGACGATTACTTTTACATTTGTCTTTGCTGCCTGTTTTCTAAATTGTTCTTGCGTTAACTCGCTTGCATCTTCAGCTAGTATCACTAAATGATACTTTCCACGTTTAATACCTTCTAAAATCTTTGTTGCACCTATGTCAATTCGCCTTGAGCGCATCATGAGCCCAAGTAAATTATATGCTTGCTGATTCATTTTCAATCAACTCCATTATCTCAATGTATATCTCTTTTGGAACTTCAGTACTTAGATGTCTATTCAATACTTGAGACTTCTCTGCTTTTTTCACTATTTTTGCATCTTTTTTTAAATATGCACCTCGGCCATTTTTTCTTCCAGTTGTATCCAATTCGATAGTACCATCTACTGTCTTAACAATTCGGATAAGCTCATCTTTTGGAAATTGTTCGCGTGAGACAACACATTTCCTCAATGGTTTTTTTTTCGTATTTGTCATCACTCAAACCTCCTAGATTTCAATTCCTAATTCTGCTGCCTCAGAAATTGATTTAATATCAACTTTCCATCCTGTTAACCTAACAGCTAAGCGGGCATTTTGTCCTCTTTTACCGATTGCTAATGAATATTGGTCATCTGGCACAACAATGAGTGATTCGCGATCTTCATCATCTTCATCAAGAATAACTGCTAAAACGCGCGCTGGGCGTAATGCATTTGCAATAAAGGTTTCTGGGTCTGCTGCCCACTCGATAATTTCAATTTTCTCTTCACCAAGGTGATTTAAAATGGCTGTAATGCGTGATTGGCTGGGACCAACGCATGCACCAACAGCATCAATACTTTCCTCATGGCTATAAACAGCAATTTTCGTGCGCTCTCCAGCTTCACGTGCAATGCTTTTAATCTCAATTGTCCCATTAAATACTTCAGGGATATTTTGTTCGAAAAGACGTTTGACTAATCCAACATTTGTTCTTGATGCAAGTATCGTTGCACCTTTACTCGTGCGCTCTACTTTTAAAATATAAACATCAAGTAATTGGCCATGTTTCAATGGTTCACCCTGGATTTGTTCATTTCTTTTGAGGAGTGCCTCCCCTTTTCCTAAATTAACATAGATATTCCCATTTTCATAATCAATAGATGTGATAGTCCCTGTTAGAATCTCAGATTCTTGACCATGAAATTCTTGGTACAGTGCATCACGACTTGCTTCTTTAATCGCTTGCATCATAATTTGTTTTGCTGTTTGTGCTGCAATACGACCAAAGTCTTTGACAATGAGTTCTTCACGGAATGTTCCACCAATTTCAACTTTCTTTCTCGGTGGTAATTCTGAAAATGAAATTTCTTCATTTGGGTTTTCGACTTCTTCAACTACAGTAAATACTTTAAATATTTTGATTTTTCCTTTTTCAGCATCAACTTCGACCTCAATATTTTCATTTGAATCAAAATTCTTTTTATATGCTGACACCATCGCATGCTCAAGTGCTGTGATAATAACTTCCTTCTTGATGTTTTTTTCCCTGCACACTAAGTCCAGCGCAAGCAAAAATTCTTTTGTGTCCATTCTTTTCAACTCCTCTTTTTAAAATTTAATAGCTCTGCGAATAAATTGGATTTCGCCATACAATAATACAATTTTCTTCTTTCTCGTTCGTATCAGATACTCAATCTCGATTTCACCTTTTTCTACATCTACTGCAGTAAGTATACCCTCGTATTGCTCTTGTTGTCCTTCTGAATTTTCAATTTCCGCATGGACAAATGTCCCAACTCCCATTTCTAATTCTTCAAGTGTTGTAAACGGTTGTTCCGCCCCCGATGATGTGACCTCAAGATAGAAGTTTTCTGCATCGGCCATATAATCGTCAACTGCTTGTTCAATCATATTTGTAACAGCAACGCACAAATCAATATCAACACCTTGTGGATGATTAATTGCAACTTGGAGCACTTTTTCACTCCCAAGTGTTTCCCAATTTACAGCAACAATTTTTACTGATTTTTCTGATACAATCTCTTGTAAGTTTTCTTGTAGTACTTGTAATGACATTCCTTCACCTCAATCTTATATTATACAACAAGAAAGAGTGGGTTATCCCACTCTCCTTCCTGTTATATTCTATATACAATTATACAACATAGGCTAATTTTTAGCAAGGTTTTAAGTCAAAAAACTGCATAATATGCTAGATTTTATGAATTATAAAATTCTCGGGAGTTTGACACTTTAGAAACCGTATAATAGTCATTATGCCTACAGTGGCAGCTTTTTTTTGTCAAATTTGTTCATTTTTTTATTCGTACTTTCTCGTACTTGTGGTATAATAGTACAAGAGGT
>BHER01000039.1 GCA_003864555.1 Erysipelotrichaceae bacterium
AGATTGTTCCAAATATAAGAGAAAAGAGTATTGCACACGTGGCAAAACCTATAGTAAAGAAAAATGCCTGTTGGATATTCGTGTTAGACAGTAATTTTTCATACCATTTTAAAGAGAATCCCGTCCAATTTCCAACGGTTTTAGATTCATTAAATGAGAAGACTATCATAAAGAAAATTGGAAGATAAAGGAAGAAAAAGACGGAGGCAAGAAAAAGTCTTTCACATAATTTCGTCATATTAAATTTCCGTCTCATACTCGCTCACCTCGTTTCCTTTTTTTTAGCATATCTTTTTCAAATATATTTAAAACAGGAATACTAATCAAAATAGCAATGACTAAAATAATAGATAATGCTGAACCTAAATTCATATTATTAGCAGTTAAAAACTGCCGTTCAATCACATTCCCAATCAAGTTATACTTACCTGCACTTAAGAGTTGTGGAATAACAAATGTTGTGGCAGCAGGTAAAAATACCATGATAATCCCACTAACAATACCAGGAAAAGATAAGGGCAGAATCACGCGCTGTAATGTTTGAATGCGTGTTGCCCCCAAATCTTCTGAGGATGCAAGGAGGGAGGAATCAATTTTAGAAATTGCTGTATACAAAGGAAGGATCATAAAAGGGAGAAAGTTATAAACCATTCCAAGATAAACTGCAAAAGTAGAATATTGCAATTGGATACTTAATCCAAAAAAATCAAAGAATTGTTCAATGAGTCCATCCTTATAGAAAAGTACCAGCCATGCATATGTCCGTAAAACAATATTTGTCCATGTTGGGAGAATGAAAAGAAATAGTAGCAATGTTTGATTCTTTTTTTTTGCACGGCTAATATATAAAGCCGTCGGGTATCCAATGAGCAGGCATAGGGTTGTTGTTATGAGTGCAACAAAGAAAGAGCGCATAAAAATTACAAGATATTGTGCACTTAAAACAGTTTGGAAATTGGCAAGTGAGAGGACACCCGATTTCGTTGTAAAGGCATAGTAGAAAATAAGGAGTAGTGGGATGATTATAGAAAAACTTATCCAAAGTATATAAGGATAAGAAAAGCGTCTAAATATTTTATCCATTAGATGTAATCCTCATAACATGGATATCCTCAGGGGTGAACTCCAAACCAACAACAGTATCAACTAATGCTGCTTTCGTTGTATGGATGATATACTCTTTATTTTCATCTTCTACAATAATTTCATAATGTACGCCTTTAAAAATACAAAATGTGATAGTACCAGTAATAGGGGACCTATCTGGGGTAGTAATTGTAATATCCTCAGGTCGGATAACAATATCAACTTGTTCATTGGCATTGAACCCAAAGTCAACACAGGTAAAAGTATGGTTTGCAAAATGGACAAGATAATCTGCTTTCATTATTCCCTGAAAAATATTGCTCTCGCCAATAAAATCGGCAACAAAGCGATTTTCGGGTTCATTATAGATATCCTCAGGTGCTCCATATTGTTGAATAGAACCATTATTTAATACAATAATTCGGTCGGACATTGTTAGTGCCTCTTCTTGGTCATGTGTTACAAAAATGAAGGTGATACCAAGCTTACGCTGAATTTCTTTGAGCTCATATTGCATATCTTGACGTAACTTGAGATCAAGTGCACTAAGAGGTTCATCAAGTAAGAGGACTTTTGGCTTATTAATCAAAGCGCGTGCAATTGCAACTCGCTGCTGCTGTCCCCCGGATAGTTGGCTGATACTGCGATTCCCATAACCTTCAAGTTTAATCAATTTAAGCATCCGTTCTACTTCACGTGCAATCTCATCTTTGGGTATTTTTTTAATGGTTAGCCCAAAAGCAATATTTTGGGCAATATTCATGTGAGGGAAAAGTGCGTATTTTTGGAAAACAGTATTAATTGTTCTTTTATTTGCAGGGATACTTAGTAAATCTTCTCCCCCAAATAAAACCTCACCATGAGAAGGGTGGGTGAAACCTGCTAAAATCCGTAATAATGTAGTTTTTCCACAACCGGATGGTCCAAGGAAAGTTATGAATTCATTTTCAGCAATGTCAAAAGAAATATTATCAAGAATCGTTTCATCATCAAAAGTGATGGATAGATTTTTGATTTGAATAAGTACCATAGAGAACACCTCACTTTCTGTTATGAAATTAAATATAAATTAGGGCTGAATTAGAAATTAGGCGGAGTACTGACCCAAAGTAATTTCGCTATTTTACTCTTGGATGGGTTGGAAATCACATGCGAGTTATTAGCATCAAAATAAAATGTCTCACCTTTTTTAACAATATGTGATTTTGCACCAAGCAGGAGTTCAATTTCACCACTCAAAATAAAGCCGAACTCTTCACCTTTATGTGGAAGATCAACAATGCTACGACACATTGGTTCGAGAGTCATAAGTATTGGCTCCATCTCATTTTTTTGGGCATTTGGGATGACCCATTCAATAGTAATGCCATCATCATTTTTTTCAAACCAGTCCGCGGGTGTGAAGACAATTTTCTCACGCTGCTTCTCATTAAAAAATTCTGGGAGTGTGGTGCCGAGGGCTTCAAGAATATCAATAAGTGTTGCAATCGACGGAGAGGATAAATCACGTTCAATTTGTGAGATATATCCTTTAGTAAGTTCACTGCGATTAGCAAGTTCTTCTTGGGTTAAACCATGCTCAATTCGTAATCTTTTAATATGTTCGCCCATTATCATAATAAATAACCAACTCCTTCTTATATATACAGTGCTAAAATCATTGTTGCTTCTAAAGTTTATGTTTGCTAAATAATTATACGCAATCAACAGAGAAAAGTCAAATTTTTTAAATAAAAAGTTTAGTAAAAATAAACAAAGAAACGAAGCAAATTAGGGGGGAAGTCATAAACTTGTGCTATAATATAAAAAAAGCTGATATATACAGGATGAAAAATGAGCTAAAAATTGAGAATAATAAGAAATGAGGGGACTAAAAATGGCGGTAGTTACGGTTATTTTACTCACAACTTTACTTTTAGTCACATCATTAATAAGACCTGCAAAAATGAGGCTGCTAGTTGAGCTAAGTGATCATACAACGGGGAGTCAAACTTTACTTTTTTTCTTTGCACTCTATATTTGGTTATATTGTATTTTAGGAGTGATGCTTTTATTTTTTATCAGCAGATATGAGGTATTAATTGGTAGCTATCTATCCATAAATTATCCCCAAGTACTACAAGTCCTAAAACAAAGTATGATCATAGGACTTTTTTTGGGAGGGATCCTCCTTATTATTAAAAATATACACCAAAAAAAATGGAGAAGAGACTTAGAGCGGATTTCAAATCTTAGTACGCGTGGTCTTACAATACTTGTTGTGCAGACGGTAGTTGCAGAATTTAGGACAGATTTTTCTTATATTGCCTTTATTTTCATGGTTTTTATGCGCCAGAATCAGTATCCATCCAGTCAAATAGCGATCGTGTTTTTTTGTTTGATGGTCAATCTGCCACTACTTTTTTTCTCATATTGGTATCAACTGTTACCTTTGGCACACCATCGGTATATTGCCTTTAAAATAGAGCGAATTTTCGAGAAAGCCTGCAACTTTTTGGAATCTTTCACACCAATCATGCTTGCCCTTTTTCTCATGCTATCGAAGTGAGGAAGCATAAAATGCTACAAAAAAGATGCACTGTCAGCAATTCTTTTACTTTTACTTTTTGTTCAAATACAAGTATAGCCAAGAGCTTGCCATGGCATCTCTTTTTTTATCTTTTCTTTTCCAGTCACATATCATTTTACAAGTAACGACGAAAGAAAAATACAGAAAACTCTTTGCAAAAAAGCAGAAATCATGTATAATTAAGCTGTTATGATTGGAAAACGTATTTTTTAATTTATAAAATAAATATATATGGAGGTGCAAGACTATGGCATGGTATGTATGGGCAATAATTGTAGATGCAATCTTACTCATTGTTTTGGTTGGATTACAAGGAAAGAATTCAGAGGATATCTCAAGTGCAATTTTAGGTGGAGATCGAGACCTAGACTTGTTTAAAGAAATTAAAGAAAGAGGTATAGATTTGTTTATCACAAGATCAACAATTTTTTGTACTGTTGTCTTTTTTATCTTGCTTGGAGTCGTATTGTGGCAAGGTGGAACAGTGGCGGCATAATTATTTAAAAAGGGAGTGTTGAGGATATCAGCACTCTTATTTTTATACAAAAGTATTAGAAATAGGAGAGAAATAAATGAAAATAAAAGATAGTATCTTAGAGCATTTTCAAGAACAAAATCAGAAATATCAAATAGACAGAATAAATCTTGCTAAGAGTTTGAATATTGCTGAGAATGAGTACCAGCTTTTATTTAAAGCACTGAATATTCTAGAAAAAGAGCAGCTACTCAGACGACATAAAAATGGGATGTATCAAGCTTTTGATGGTGAGCAATTTGCTGTTGGTGTTATCCGCACGCATCGAAAAGGGTTTGGATTTGTCACAATTGAGGGTGAAGCGGATGATTTATTTGTTGGCGTTGATTTAGTAAATGGTGCTATGGATGGAGACACAGTCCTTGTAAAAAAAATTGTGGACCAACAAAATCCAGGTAAATTTGCTGCGATGGTTGTTGAAATTAAAGAACATGCCAATAAGACACTTGTGGGTGAAGTTGCAGCTTTTAATACAAAATATTTACGGATATTATTAGACAATAGTAATTATCTAGGGGATGTTTTTGTCAAAAAAATTGGGAATGAGCATCTTATTCAAGGGCAAAAAGTTGTCGTTCTACCAAAAGACTTTCTGGTAACGGGGAAAATTATTGCGGATGTTATTGAAATCATCGGACACCGTGATGATCCGGGAGTGGATATCGTATCAATTGTAAAAAAATTCGATATTCCTTTGGAGTTTCCAGTAGAAATTCAAAAGATATTACATGAAATTCCTTTAGAAGTTGAACAAACTGCTTGCGAGGGACGAACTGATTTACAACAAAGACAGATAGTGACAATTGATGGAGCGGATGCTAAAGATCTAGATGATGCTATTAGCCTTATTGAACTCGAAAATGGGAACTTTATGTTAGGAGTACATATCGCGGATGTTAGTAATTATGTTAAACCAGAAAGTCCAATTGATAGAGAAGCACTATCACGTGGAACAAGCATTTACCTGGCGGATAGAGTAATTCCGATGTTGCCACAGCAATTATCAAATGGAGTATGTTCACTAAATCCTGATGTGGTGCGTTTATGTGTAAGTTGTGATATGGAAATTGATGCAACAGGTAAAGTTGTCCAATCAACCATATATCGTAGTTATATTAAATCAGCAGCACGGATGACATATAAAGATGTGAATGCCATTATTGAAAAAACGGATGAGGATTTATTGGTTACATATCAGAATTTCCTTGAACTTTTTACAAATATGGAACAACTTGCAAAAATACTTGCATCTAAGCGCCACACACGTGGATCTTTAGATTTTGACTTAAATGAAGCAAAAATAGTGGTGGATGACATGGGGCGTGCAATAGATGTCTCTATTCGTGAACGTGGTGTCTCAGAGCATATTATTGAGCAATTCATGATTGAAGCAAATGAAGCTATTGCTACAGTATTTGCTGATAATGCATGGCCATTTATCTACCGTATCCATGCGAAACCAAAAGAAAATAAAATTGAACTTTTCTGTGAGGTGGCCAAACACCTAGGTATCCCAACCAAAAAATTACGGGAAGCAACAGACTTACAGCCAAAAATACTTCAAGATATTTTGACTGATATAAGTGGGATGCCAGAACACTCATTGCTCTCAACATTGCTATTAAGAACAATGCAAAAAGCTGAGTATGCAACAACAAATATTGGTCATTTTGGGTTAGCTGCCAAAAACTATACCCATTTCACTTCACCTATTAGACGCTATCCCGACTTAATGGTACACCGACTAATTATTGATTTTATTATTGAAAAAACGATAACAGAAGCAGAATTTGCCCGCATGCTTGTAACGCTTGCCGATATTGCAAAAATGACATCAAAATCTGAGCGTACGGCAATTGAATGTGAACGCGAAGTCAATAGTATGAAAATGGCTGAATATATGGAACAACATATGGGTGAAACATTCAAAGGTATTATTAGTGGTGTGTCAAATAGTGGTATTTTTGTAGAATTGCCAAATATGGTTGAAGGTCATGTACCAATGGAAACATTAACAGATGATTTTTACCAATACCATGAAGGACAATTACTCCTACGTGGTCGAAGAACATCCCGGGAATTTATAATGGGCAATGCAATTGAAGTTGAATTAACATATGCAAACAAAAAAGCGGCTATTATTCGTTTTAAAGTTGTCGGTATGAAAATTGATAGTTTTAATGAACGACGCACGCAAGGAAACTTCCAAAAAGGCGGCAACGCAAACCGCCAAGGAGGAAATCGCAGAGATGGGAATCGTCCAAGTGGAACACGCAGTACTGGGCAACCCCAAAACGATGGAAATCGCAGAGATGGGAATCGTCCAAATGGAACACGCAGTACTGGGCAACCCAAAAACGATGGAAATCGCAAGTGGGAATCGTCCAAATGGAACACGCAGTACTGGGCAACCCCAAAACGATGGAAATCGCCGAGATGGGAATCGTCCAAGTGGAACACGCAGTACTGGGCAACCCCAAAACGATGGAAATCGCCGATATGGAGAACGTCCAAATGGAACACGCAGTACTGGGCAACCCCAAAATGATGGAAATCGTCGGACTGAAGAGGGCCGTGCTAAAACAGGCAACTCACAGAATGTTGATGGATATGCACGCAGAAAAGAACAAGCTAAAACAGGAGTAAAAAAAGATACTAATAAATGATAAGGATGGGTGATTGTAGTGAAAAAAGAGAAAACAGTCATTGCAACAAATAAAAAAGCATACCATGATTATTTTATTGAAAAGACATACGAATGTGGTATTGTTTTGACGGGTACTGAAATAAAATCAATTCGCCGTGGAAAAGTGCAATTAAGAGATAGTTATGGGAAATTAAGATTTGGCGAGGCTTATGCATGGAATATGCATATTAGTATCTACGAAGAAGGAAATATTTTCAATCATGAACCCACGCGCACACGTAAATTACTCTTACATAAAAAAGAAATAAAAGAACTTCAAGATGCTGTGACTTCGCAAGGATATACACTTATTCCAACCAAATTGTATTTGAAAAACGGACGCGCCAAAATGCAATTAGGAATAGCAAAAGGGAAAAAAAGTTATGATAAGCGCGAAGTTGAAAAGCAAAAAGATGCAAAGCGTCAAATTGCGAAAGCTTTAAAAGATTATAACCATAGTTAAAAAAGGTATTAGTTTTATAAACTAAACCTTTTTTCTCGTCTTGATATCAGAAACTAAAAAGTGTATAATAAAATAATAAGGAGTGGAATAATGAAAAGAATCACAAACTTTCTATTTAGCAAATCAACATTACTCTATCTCGCCTTAATTTTACAGGCGTCATTACTACTAATAACAATAATCTGGTTTTCAAATGATGCAGGATATTTGTATCTTGCTTTTCAAGTTTTGAGTGCCATAGCGGTTTTTAAAATAATTATTGAAAATATTAGCCCCGAATATAAAATATCAATGATTATTATTATTCTCGTTTTCCCCATCATTGGAGGAGCCTTTTATTTTCTCTTATTTTGGAAAGATAAAAATAATAAGGATTGGAAGCGTTTTAAACGTATTGAGGCAAATCGCCAGCAAATGGATATCAATGGGGCAAGCAGTCTAAAAATCCAAGGTGTTATGCCAAATAGTATTAGAAAACAATTAGACTATATCTTTAAGTATAGTTATGCTCAAGCCTATTCTGGGAATGAAGTGTCATATTTCCCGATGGGAGAACAAAAATTTGCCCGAATGCTGATAGAACTAGAAAAAGCAGAGCGCTTTATTTTTATTGAGTATTTCATTATTGTAGAGGGGACAATGTGGAATACAATTCTTGAAATTCTTGTACGTAAAGCAGCACTTGGTGTAGATGTCCGGGTAACCTACGACGACTTAGGTGTACGTGGACTACTTCCAGAGGATTACAATAAAAAATTAGAGAAGTTGCATATCGCAAGCCATGTCTTTAATCCCCTTACAACAAAACTTGCAGTGGGAGTAAATTCACGCGATCACCGCAAAATTTGTGTCATTGATGGGAATGTTGGATTCGTTGGGGGAATAAACTTAGCGGATGAATACATTAATGCTTATCAAAAACATGGGCAATGGAAAGATACCGCAATTTGTATTGAAGGTAGTGCGGTTTGGAGTTTGACCACACTATTTTTGTCAACTTGGGAATTTCTTGCAGGGAACACAGAGGATTATAGTAAATTTGCGTATGTCGAACGCGAGGGGAAAAGCGCTGTAAAACATCAAGAAAAGCTTGAAAAATCTATTGTACAACCCTATTCTGATTCACCACTAGATGAAGAACGAGTAGGAGAAACAGTGTATATTAATTTGATAACACATGCCGAAAAATCGGTGCATATATGTACGCCATATCTTATTGTTGGCTATGAGATGCAACAAACACTATGTAATGCTGCTAAAATGGGGATTGATGTCAGGATCATAACGCCATTTATTGGTGATAAGGCATACGTACAAGCAACAACACGTTCATTCTATAAAGCACTCATAACCGCAGGTGTTAAAATATTTGAATATACTCCCGGATTCATCCATGCAAAATCATTTGTAGTCGATGGAAACCTTGCAACAATCGGGAGTATTAATCTGGATTTTCGCAGTTTTAATTTGAATTTTGAATGTGGGGTTTGGATGTATAATCATCCAGCCATTGCTGATATGGAAGCTGATTTTAAAGCTACGGAAGAGTTATCACAAGAAGTGGAACTAGAAGTTTGCCTAACCTATCCTATCTACTACAGAATTAGTATGGCGGTTCTAAGATTCTTTTCACCATTAATGTAGAAAAAAGCACTCATTGAGTACTTTTCTTATAATGATTAAGTTTTTTTCTTATAGTAATTGTACTTTTTTTTGTTGGCATAATGCTAAGGTTTCGTGATCCCAAACTGATACTTGTACTTCGCCAATATGGGCTTTTTGCAAACAGAACATACAGAGTCGAGATTGTCCAATCCCACCTCCAATTGTGAGGGGAAGACTTGATGCTGCTATCATTTTATGATATAGTAGCTCTTTTTTTTCGAGCTGATTAGCAATGATTAATTGGGATTCAAGAGAAATAGCATCGACCCTAATTCCCATAGATGATACTTCTAATGCATCATTTAAAATAGGATTCCAAAAAATAATATCGCCATTCAAATTCCAATCATCATAATCAGGTGAACGATCACCGTGTTTTTGGCCGCTTTTGAGGGCATGCCCGATATGATGTATAAAAATTGCCTTATGTTCTGCACATGCTGCTTTTTCACGTTGCTCAGGAGTCAAATCAGGGTAAGCATCTTCTAATTCTTGTGCCTCTAAAAAAGTAATATGCTCAGGGAGGAGGACACCACTAATTTGTGGATATTTGGCTTGAATGAATGCCTGCGTGCGACGGTAGACATCATAGATTGATGTAACAGTCTCAATAAGGAATGCCCGCGTGCGTTTTTGGGAATCAATTACAATTTCCCAATCCCATTGATCAACATAGAGTGAGTGGGTGTTATCGGTATGTTCTTCACGGCGGATTGCGTTCATATCAGTATAAAGCCCCTCACCGACCGAAAAGTCATATTTATATAAAGCCATTCGCTTCCATTTTGCGAGTGAATGGACAATTTCGAGTTCCGTTTTGTGGACGAAAGGAGCATGAAAATTAACGGGTGTTTCTGTTCCTGCAAGATTATCATTCAAGCCAGTTTCTGGTTGGACAAAAAGTGGTGCTGATACTCTGCTAAGATTGAGGCTCTTAGCTAGTTCAATTTGAAAAAAATCTTTCAAAATTTTAATAGCTACTTCTGTTTCACGTACGTTTAGTGATGCAATATATCCCTCTGGGATGATACAGTGTTCCGTTTTTTTCATATAATATGCTCCTTCTTAAAAAAATATTAGAATTATTGTACCATTTATAGCGAAAAAAAGAAAGGGGAAGCTATTAAAAAAAACAGAAGTATGCTATAA
>BHER01000040.1 GCA_003864555.1 Erysipelotrichaceae bacterium
CTTATCATCATGTTTAATATATAACAAGTAATCAGCTGGAACAATTCCTATTTTTTTCGTTACAACATGACACTTTTCACTAAGCAATGCCCAAGGAATCAAATTAAATAAATTAATTCTCTCTGCAATACTAATTGTTTCGGTATTGGGCTTACTACTGTAATATTTGCTGTTAATAAAGTCAATATCATAGGAGCAGGTCTACTTGAATGTATTTCAATACTATAACAAGAAAGTGATGTATATTTTTGTGCAGTTTCTTTCAAATTCATTTTAAGTACTCCTTTACCCTATTCTATTTTACCATATCTTCAGAAAGTATCCTTTTTTTCTGTCCTAATTAGTATACCCCTCCACTCGACCTCTGATACGCCAAACATACCAAAAACCATTCGATGTATTCTGGAGCCATATCTGATTGCCTATTTTGCAAAGCAGTGTCTGTATTGGTTGGCTTGTCAATATTTGGTTCCACCCTCGCATTGATGTATATGCCACTTGTATCTGTAAATGTCCATTCTAGCTTTATATTTTAATAATCATTCCCACTCGACAGTTGCTGGGGGCTTACTTGTAATATCATAGACAATGCGATTGACACCTTTGACTTCATTGACAATACGTACGGATACTTTTTGTAAGACATCCCAAGGGATACGTGCAAAATCAGCAGTCATACCATCTACTGAGGTAATTGCCCGAATTCCAACTGTATAGTCATATGTTCTTTCATCCCCCATAACACCGACACTCCGGATATTTGTTAACACTGTAAAATATTGCCAAATATCACGATCTAGTCCAGCTGCGGCAATTTCATCCCGGAGAATTTGATCAGATTCACGGACAATTTCAAGTTTTGGTTCAGTGATATCACCGATGATGCGAATGCCAAGACCTGGTCCTGGGAATGGTTGCCGCCATACCATATGCTCAGGTAACCCCAAAGCAATCCCAAGTGCCCGCACTTCATCTTTAAATAATGTATTCACTGGTTCGAGGAGTTTAAATTGCATATCCTCAGGTAAACCACCAACATTATGATGCGACTTGATTGTTTGTGCTGTTGCTGTTCCACTTTCAATAATATCGGTATAGAGTGTTCCTTGGGCAAGCCATTTAACATTCTGCATTTTTGCTGTTTCATTTTCAAATACCCGAATGAATTGCTCCCCTATGATTTTACGCTTGCTCTCAGGATCACTTACTCCAGCAAGTTCTTGTAAAAAACGCTCGCGGGCATCGATGCGTACTATCTGCATATTGAATTTATCTTGGAGCATATCCATTACCATATCGCCCTCATTTTTTCTTAAAAGGCCATGGTCAACAAACATACATGTTAATTGATCACCAATTGCTTGGTGGATAAGTGCTGCAACAACACTTGAATCAACCCCCCCACTTAAAGCGCAGAGTACCTGATCTGTTCCAACTATCGCACGGATTTTTGTGATTTGCTCACTGATGAAGTTTTCCATTGACCAATTCTTAGCCGCTTGGCAAATTCCAAAAACAAAATTGGAAATCATTTCATCACCATGTACTGTATGCTGAACTTCCGGGTGGAATTGGACGCCATAAATTTTATCTTGTTGGTTTGTCATCATGACTACAGGGCAGTTATCCGTTTTTGCATTGACAATAAATCCTGCTGGTGCTGTTATAATGCTTACACCATGGCTCATAAGTACTATCTGTTTTGCATCTAAGCCTTTTGTTAATGCTGATTGTTCTTGGATTGTGATTTCTGCTTGACCATACTCACGATGTTCAGAGGAAACAATCGTTCCACCAAAATGATGGGCGATTAATTGCATACCATAACATACTCCTAAAATTGGAATACCTAGATTGAAAATTTCTGGATCACACCGGAATGCGTGCTCGTCGGTTACCGTCATTGGACCTCCTGAAAAAATTATCCCTTTGACATTCCCGCGGGCCCTAATTTCTGTTGCACGGATTGTATGTGGTAATAATTCACTAAATACGCCCATTTCGCGGATCCGACGTGCTATTAATTGATTGTATTGGCTCCCAAAATCTAAAACTAAAATTGCATCATGTTGCATTCTTTTTTTCCTCATTTCATTTCAAAAAAATATCTCTGCGTCTATTATAGCGTACTTATGTCTTTTTTTGAAGTGGCGAATCACTTTTTCTCCCCTTTTTACGAAAGATGCCCACTGCTTTTGATTCTATTTTAAAAATAGCTTGAAACACTCCTATACAATAAAAAAAGCATTGGAGTTTTAATGCTCCATGCCTCTTTTTATTATCTATAGTATCTCGCTAAAAATTAGTCAATAAAAATTGTTACTTCCTCGGCTGCAAAGCGAATTGTATCATGTGCTTTTTTAGCAGCAACACCAACTGGTAACATCATAATAGGTACTAATTCCGGTCCTACACCTAAGACTTCAGCAATTTTAGCACTATTATATCCGCTCATTGGGACACTATCATATCCATGATCTTTCACAACAAGCATCATTTGCATTGCAAGTAGGCTTGTATCAACAACAGCATTGCGCTCCACAATTTCTGGTGCTGCATTTTCATAAAACGCTAACATATTTTCTAGTCCTTTTGCTTTTGCCTCAGCAGTCATAAATCCTGCCTCAATTGCTAAATCATATACTGCCCCTGCTGATTTATACCCATCTTTTTTGGCAAAAAAGACGAATACAACCGGTGCTTCAGTCACTTGCGTTTGACCAAATGCTGCCGCTTTTAATTGCTCTTTCACTACTTTATTTGTAACGGCAAAAACCCGCCATGGCTGTAAATTATTCCCTGATGGTGCTCGCATTGCTTCTTCAAGCATTACGACTATCTCTCCTTTTGTAATATTTTTGGTTTGGTCAAAATAGCGTACTGATTTTCTTGTTTTAATTATTTCTTTAAATTCCATATTATGTTTCTCCTCTATTTTTAATATTGTTATGCTATAAAATTATACGCTTTTATCAGACGGTTTTCAACTCTTTTGCTTTCATTATGGGTAAGTCTATGTGTAAAATTCCCCGAATACTTACTATAATAGCAGTACTTTTCCAGTATTTTTTATCCTAGTAATAGTGTATCATCTTGCAAAGCTGTCCCACTATTTTGGTGAAATAAGTTCATTAATGCTGTAACAGTAAGATTTTGTTTTTCCACGCCTTTAACATCGACAACAATTTTCCCAGCATTGAGCATAATAAGCCGCGTCCCATAGCGGATTGCATCCTCCATATTGTGGGTAATCATAAGTGTTGTCAGTTGCTTAGATGTGATGAGCTCTTCTGTAATTTTCAATACTGCAGCACTCGTTTTGGGATCAAGTGCTGCGGTATGCTCATCTAGTAAAAGAATTTTAGGCGTGATGAGTGTTGCCATCAATAATGTAATTGCTTGTCTTTGCCCACCGGATAGTAAGCCTATTTCTGCTTGCAATTTTGTTTCCAAATTCAATCCAAGCATGGCTAGTTTCTCTTCAAAAAGTAGCCTATCTTTTGCACTTACCCCACGACCAAGTCCTTTAGGCTTATTCCGCTTCACTGCAAGTGCTAAATTTTCTTCAATTGTTAAACGCGTTGCCGTTCCCATCCGTGGGTCTTGGAATACACGACCGATATACTTGGATCTTTTTCTTACATTATATTTTGTAACATCACAGTCTGCAAGTATAATACTTCCCTCATCTGGAAAAATTGTTCCCGCAATTGTATTGAGTAATGTTGATTTACCAGCACCATTTCCACCAATTACAGTAACAAATTCACCCGCTTCAAGGATGAAATTGATACCTTTTAAGACATGATTTTCATTATTTGTCCCCGGATGAAATGTTTTATGGATATTTGCTAATGTTAAGACCGCTTTTGTTTCCATTAAGCATCACTCCTTTGCACAGTGGTCTTACTTTTTTTAGGAAAAAATTTCTTGCTTATGAGTGGTGAGGAAAGCGCAATTGTAAGTAAAAGGGCTGAGAAAAATTTTAGGTCTGATGGTTCAACACCGAGTTCTAAGACCATTGCAAGGATGAAACGATAAATAATAGCGCCAATTATAATTGTTATCAGCCTTTTTGTTATCGAGAGGTTTTTGAAAATAACTTCTGCAATAATAATGGATGCAAGGCCAATAACTATTGTTCCAATTCCCATATTGATATCAGCATAGCCATTGTTTTGTGCCATTAAGGCACCACTCAGTGCAATGAGTCCATTTGAAATCATATAGCCAATTATTTTCATCGTATCTACGCGAATTCCATTAGCATAGCTCATCTGCTCATTATCACCCGTTGCACGAATTGCAAGGCCTAAAGATGTATTAAAAAACAAGCAGAGCAATACAATAATACTGGTTACAATACACGCCCCCAATGCTAAAATTGCAAAATCTGGATTCACACCAATTGTCTCGAAAAATTGCTTCATTTGACTAACAAGTGTGGCATTTGTTGTTAAGGGGAGATTTCCTTTGCCCATGATACGCAAATTAATAGTATATAACCCTGTCATCGTAATAATCCCTGTAAGCAATGCTGGGATTTTTAATTTTGTATGTAAAATTCCTGAAACAAATCCTGCAAGTGAACCAATAAACATCGCTGCTACTGTTGCTAAAAGTGGATCCCAGCCAAATGTAACAATCAATGATACGCATATTGCAGCACCTAAAGGGAATGCCCCTTCCGCTGTTAAATCGGCAATATCAAGAATGCGGTACATCAAGTAGATACCAATAGCCATGATTCCCCATAGCAGGCCTTGTGAACTCGTTGATAGTAAAATTGATAGGTCTAGGCTCATCTTATTCCCTCATTTTCTTCAAGTAGTAATATGGCAGAATTGACACGCATTTCATCTGCTACTGCTATTTTAATTCTTAGTCAATTTTGATGATATCTTTATCTATTCCTAGGACCTCTGCCATTTCTTCATTAACAAAAAGCGTTAATTCCGCCGCCATTTCTACTGGTAATATTCCTGGATTTTGTCCATTTCGTAAAATCCCGATAGCCTGTTGTGCCGTTTGTTGACCAAGTTTTTCATAGTCAATCCCATATGTTGCAAGTCCTCCTATCATTGCATCATCGACTGAACCAGTGATGACCACTGTTTTACTTTTTTCCACAACCATTTTAATTGTCGCCATGCTTGCAGCAAGTGTATTATCCGTTGGGATATAAATGGCATCCACCTGTTTTACAATACTTTCAGCTACTTGTTGCACATCATTAGTTGAGGTTACTGTCATTTCAATTGCTTCTATTCCTAAATCTGTAAGGACTGCTTTTGCCTGATTTGCCTGTAGTTTTGAGTTTGTTTCGCTGGAGTTATAAAGAATCCCAACTTTTTTAGCATCAGGTTTAATTGCATATAGTAACTCGATTTGTTTTTTTACGGGTGCCATATCGCTTGTACCCGTAATATTTCCCCCTGGTGCAATAAGTGAATTGACTAATCCTGCATCCACTGGATCCGTTACCGCTGTAAAAAGTATTGGAATTTGTTTTGTTTCATTTGCAAGTGCTTGTGCAGCTGGTGTCGAAATTGCAAATAAGAGATCGCTTTTTTTGACAAGTTTTTCACTCATACTTTTAAGATTTGATTGATCCCCTTGTGCATTTTGGTAATCAATTTTAATGTTTTCACCATCAATATAACCTGCTGCTGCAAGTGTTTCAATGAAGCCTTTCCGGGCATTATCCAAAGCACCATGCTCTGCAATTTGTAAAATCCCAATTTGCGTGATTTCAACATCTGATTTTGGAGTAGTGCATCCGCTGATAAATAGCAGACCTGCTCCCATTATTGCTATTTTTTTCATTATTTTATTTTTCATTTTACTTCCTTCTTCCTTTTATATTTCAACCATTACTATATCCGCACTTCGAAGCTTTATCTAAACTTTTTTTATTCAATTGGCTCTTGAATATCTAAGCCCAGAATAGCTGCAAATGCGAGTGCTTGTTGCTCATTTACGCGGCATCCTTTGACAAGATCAACAGAAATTTGAACTGCCTCGAGTTCCGTTTTCGTGAAATCTATCGCTCCTAAATTTGTTCCAGTAAAATCAGCACTTTGCATTCTTACCTCTGTAAAACTTGCATCTTTCCAATCGACGGTAAAAAAATCTGTTTGGCGGCATGTGATATTCTCAAACTGGATATTGCGAATTTTAGCAAAACTAAATGATACTAATTCCAGTACACCTCCAATAAAATGGACATGGCTTAAAAATGCATCGCTAAATTGAAGTCCTACACATTTACAGTCAGAAAATACGATACGATGTAATCCTGCACCACTAAAATCACAACGAATAAAAATACATTTTTCAAAAACGACATCCATGCAATCTGCATCTTTGAAACTAATATTTTCAAAAGTAACACCTTTAAAATAGGCAACATCGAGCTGAATTCTTACATCTTCCAAGTTGGTGATTTCTTGTTTTTCAATAGCATAATTTTTAATTTTTAACTCGCCATCTTCTATCGAATTTTTAGTATAGATAAAATTTTCTAACTGCTTCGGAACTTTTGGCTTATTTATTTTTTTACGCATGTCTAACTGCTCCTTTTCTATTTTGCATTTTTATAAAAAGATACTGGCTATTTGATAGGTAATCCATGCTATAACATATGCTACAACAAATGAGTACACAATTGAAAAGATAATCCATTTCCATGACTTCAACTCTTGTTTTAGTACAGCAACAGTCGACAAGCAGGGGATGTATAATAGATTGAATACCATAAAACTTACACTCCCTGCTGGTGTGAAGAGTGTTGCTATTCCCGATTCAACTGATGGAAAGTCTGCTAGGAGTACTCCCATTTGCGCAACGACTAACTCTTTTGCAAGAAACCCTGTTATAAGTGAGCTTGTTGCCTGCCATGTTCCAAAACCAAGGGGGATAAATGCCCAAGCAAAAAGATGACCAATATAGGCAAAAAATGATGTATCAATATCGGTTGTATACCCAGTAAATCCAAATGAGAGTAATACCCAAATTGCAATGGATCCAATCACAATAAATTTCCCTGCATTTTGAATAAATTGGGATACTTTATTTAACGTCATCTTGCTAATATACACAAGATTAACACTGCGATATGGAGGGATTTCAACTAAGAAAAACTGCTCTTGTTTTTTGAAAAAAGAAAGTGAGAAGATTTTAGCTGATATGAGTGCTACAATAAATCCTAAGACGTTGAGCCCCAAAAGGATGATTGCCTGATTTTTTTCAAAGAAGAGTCCAATAAATAAAATATAAATTTCAAGTCTTGCTGCACATGAGATAAAAGGGATAATAAGTTGGGTAATCATCCGCTCGCGCTTATCAGCAATTGTCCGTGCTGCCATGATTGCTGGTACATTACATCCCATCCCAATCATCATTGGTGCTAATGCTTTACCATTTAACCCAATTTTTGAAAAAAGACGATCAAAAAGGATAATTGCACGTGACATATAGCCACTTCCCTCAAGTACAGATAAGAAAATAAAAACTAAGATAATTTGGGGTAAGAACATCACAACTGTTGAAAACCCTGCATACCCACCATCAATTAAGAGGCTAATGCCCATTTCTGGTAGACGTGTGACTACTAATCCACTGCGCATAATTCCACCAAGTGGTGCAAGAATACTTCCCTCAAGAAATGCAGTAAGTGGGTCCCCAATAAGAAATGTTAAATAAAATACGAGATAAAAGAGCAGTAAAAATATTGGTATACCGATGTATTTATTTAGTAAAAAGGCATCGATCCAATTTGTATTTTGAGGAAGATCACCATCGGCAATTTCCGTATCCCGCGTAAGAGATTTATCTAGTGCATCGGTTATATATTTTCTTCTTACTTTGAAAAAAAGGCCACTCACAGATAGTGCAAGTCCTTTTTCAATAACTTCTGCTTCGAGTTTTTCATGCATTATTTTAAGTTTTTTTTGTTGCTCTTTCGTCAGGAGATCATCCAGAAAACTATTTCCACAACAGAGCTGAATTGCTAGAAATCGCTGATTGATTTCAGGTAAAATAGCTTGGCTTTTTAAATAATCTTGGGCTGCGATTAAATATTTTTCTATTGTTTGTCCATAATTCAGTCTGAATGGCTTGCTATTTGTTTTCCTAATTCCCGCAATAATAGCAGTTGCATCTTTTGTATTTTTTGCTGATATTACCTGCACTACCCCAAATGCTTGCGCAAAGCTATCTTCTTTTATTTCTATTCCACGCACACTGAGCTCATCCGCTAAGTTTACGATGAAATGTATCGGTCTTCCTGTTTCAAGTAGCTGAATTGTTAAATAGAGATTGCGTTTTAAATTCATCCCATCAATAATATTTAGTATGCAGTCAAAATCATTATCAATGATCGTTTTGATTGCAATATATTCATCCTCCGAATCATGCGATAGTCCACGTATCCCTGGAATATCTGTGATAATATCATCACTTTTTTTAATATTTCTTTCAACAACATCAACAGTTGTTCCCGCAAAGTTTGTAACTTTATGATTCGAATCGGTCATCAGATTAAAAAAAGTTGTTTTCCCCACATTTGGATTACCAACAAGTATATATTTCATGCGATTACTTCCTCTAATATTATATTTTTTAATATTTTCTTCCGAAGGCAAAACCTACTATTATCAATTGTTACAAAACAAAGATGGTTCTGTTTAGAGTCTGCTTGCAACATTATTTCCACACCAATATCAACACCAATTGCTTGTAGTTGTGCATATTCATGTTTGGGTAATGTGATATCAACTATACGGTATTTTTTCATTTTTTGCCCTCCTTTTTTTATTAAATTTATTTTTATACCTACTTCAGTTATACTCCCAAAATCATATATATTCATACTAAATTAATGCAAAAAAAAGCTGCTACCCCACATTTTTGTAAAATAGCAGACTCTTTTATGCTTTAATAAGGTAGACATCCGTTGGCGCATTATTTACAATATATTGTGCAACCGATCCCACAAAAAAGCGCTCAATACTTTTTTTGCTTGTTGCTCCCAAAACGATGAGTGATTGCTCATATTTTGCAGCTATACCTAAAATTAGGTCTTTTGCATCCTCAAGACTTACAATGATTTCGACTTCAACTTCATCATCACACACAATTTTTGCAACCAATGCCTCAATTAGTTGTTTACGGTTATGGACTTGGTCATCAATTTGCTCGGCAGTTGGTCCAATATATGATGACATTAAGCCACCTTCAATTGAATTATAGCCATAGGCTGAATCTAGCATAAAGGGTATTGAACTTGCAATAATAATTTTCGACTTTACTTCTTTAGCAATTTTAATTGCTGCTCCTAAAATTGATTCAGCATGGTCATCATCATCGATGCCAACAATTACTTTTTTATACATCTTATACATAGTGCATCCTCCTTTTTGTATTTTAGTTATACTGTAATTATATCACTTTTTAGGTTCACTTCCGCTTTTTTTATTACTCTTTGACCGCAGTTCAATTCTCTCGACACGAACTTCAATCTGTTGTTCAAGTAAAGCAATTTTTTGTGTTAATTGAATAAAACGACGGTTTAATACCGAAATTCGGAAAAAAGCGCTCAATGTCAGTAAAATAAGAAAAAAGATAACAACTAAGAAGACTGCAATAACCGTTGTTTGTACACCAAGCATACGTGCAAGGAGCTCCGCTCCTTTTGGGAAAATTGCAAAAAGTAATAGGAATAAAATATAAATAATCCAATAGTTGAAATCTGAGAAAATAACCCGTGACTTGCTAATTTGGCTGAGTATGAGTCCTAAAATAATAAAGCAGAATAGTATTAGGA
>BHER01000041.1 GCA_003864555.1 Erysipelotrichaceae bacterium
CCCCCATCCACATAGTTTTAGATAATATGAGTAGGGTAGAAAATGGTTAGTATCTTTTTCAAAAAACAGGAGCTCTAGCGGGCAAACGCCTTAGGCAACAGTTTATTACGGTTAATAATGCAGAGAAAAAACTTCTCTGCTTTTTTCATGTAATAATATACTGATACAATCCATCTATTACTTCAAAAACGAAAAAATTAACAAAGAAATGTTAGAATGGCTGTAAGATAGCAAAAAAAAGCTCATACTCGAAAAATGCTACAAAATGAAAAGAGGAGATTCTATGAAAAAAACCCAAAAAAACTTCTGGTATGGGGACTTATTATTACAAGCATATTATCCGGATATTATATAGGAGTTCATGTCATAGCAAATGGTGGTGGATTTAACCTTGGGACTATGGGGGCTGATATTTCAAACGAGGATGAGCCTAATCATTTTATAGAGGCGATAAAAAATATTCCTCCTAGAGGAAAAGCGACAATTCAAACACTGCCCAAAAACCTTGAGATTAAACATGAATATGGTATCTTAGCAAGTGGCTACCATCAAGAAGAGGGGGATATGGTATGCAAAAGGGCTTTGGTAACGAAAGTTGAGCTTAAGAACACTGGGAAGGAGACAATTGAAATCAAGGCGGAGAATTTTTACTATCCGATGGATGGAAAGGAATATATTGCCGCTAACTACCGCGAATCAAAAAATGACCTAGAGGTATTCCCTTTCATACTCAAAGCAGGGGAGAAAAAAGAATTCATCCTAGCACATGAGCACGAGATGGTAGAAACACATTTTACCGAAGATTTCACGGACGAAGATGTAAAAAAAATAGCCCAGAGCGTAGAGCTGCATTTTAGGGTAGATTACGAAGACATAGCATTGGAAAATTACCAGATGAGCCTGAATTGCAGCAGCACTTCAAAAGAAGCACATGAAGCAAAAATCACGCGCGAAGAAGGAGAACGGAAAGATGCTAAAAAAGAATAGCCGCTATGTAATTGCCTTAAATCTTGTGTGCATCTTGTTAAGCCTCGTTGCAGGGAATGCTTTTGCCAATGCTGCAGCAATGACTTTTTTTAAGGAGCAGGCAGCGGGTGTTAGTAGTGGGAAACAGATGGTTGAATATAGCTTTCAAGATTCAATCGAAATGGTAGAAAAAATTCAAAAGACACGGGAATCAACCAATGATCGTGCCTTTTTATTATATTATACCCAAAATATTCTCCATAATCCCTTAAATGATGTCTACCTTATGTGGGAAACAGATTCCCCTTTTTTCACGATTCCACAGCAAAAAAAAGATATATCCAGTGTAATGCCATCAGCAATTATAGGTAAACAAATATATAGCAATTTATCTAAAAATGAACAAGAGGGGATGCTAATAAATGGAGAACACTTTACATTTTCGGGAGTAGCAGGAGAAAAATCAGTCTATTCTGGTTTTTTTGATGAAGCGCTTATCCTTAATGCCGCTAGTATGGATAGTGCATTTATAAGCAGGATGCCACAAAATATATCGGGATATCTCTATATTCAAGCAGAGGGAGAAATTTCTTTGGAGGAGCTAGAAAAAATATTAGAAGTGAATGTAGAGGAAAGGATAAGGGGGACATCTTTATTCATGGAGGAACTAGAATATACTGGCAACTTAGATGTGAAACTACCAGCAATCGTGGCAACAGAGATGTCCTTTCTCTATTTTAGTATCGGACTATCCCTTATAATCTGCATTGATTTTCTCCAATTGAGACAACGAAATTACATCCACGTTTTAAAGTTGCTTGGTGCAAGTAATCGTAAATTAATACTTGGCTTTGTCAGAAATGGCGTAGCAGGGGCAATTATCAGTAGCGTATGTTTAGTAGTATTATATGCAATCGGTTGGTTCTTTGATTGGCGCATGCTTCTGAAAGTGCCAAGTTCTGGACTCTACTTCATCTTTTTTCAAATTATCGTATTACAACTATGTTATGTTGGCTGCATGACAAAAATTATTTTACGGACGAATATTGCACAGACCTTGAAGGAGGGGAAATAATGCTAGGGAGTCGAATATTAATTAATTTGCTCAAAAAACCACTTGTTTTTCTCGTTATCATTGCCGAGTTCACCATATTTTATACAATTGGTTATGGGCTAGTGCAAGAGTATACCCAAGTAAGCAATGAAATAAGCCTCGTGGAAACACTCACATCAAAGAGTGATACGTTGATTACAATCGAAAAACTGCAGACCAAGGAGAATATTAACAATAAAACAATAACAGACCTCGTGCCAATAGAATCAATTTTGGCAGAGCTTAAGCTATCTTATAATCGGGTGTATGAGGGAGGAGGGTTTTTGAGTGAGGCGGTAACACCGCGATTTGAAACTAATACCCCAAAGGAAGGGAACTACCATACTCAAGTTATCCTTGCAACAGAGCAACTAACGGGTGAATTTATCTTCAGTGGGGGGCGTAATTTTTCCGATACCGATTTTAAACAGACAGGGCCATACAAGGTGATTCTGGGCGATGCTTATCGGCAAAAATTAGCAGTAGGCGAAAAGTTTACCATCGATATGAAGACCGGAGGAGGACTTGGAATATTAGAGCTTGAAGTCCAAGGGTTTTTAGCAAGCAAGGTACTTCAGCCGGTGCTGACAAATCACCTTAGTAGGTCAACTAAAATATTTGAAGACTATTTCATCATTGCGATGGCACCAACAGACAATGTAAGCTTCCAAGCGCCACTATATATGATTAAAACCGATGAACAAAGATACGAGGATTTGCGCCATAGCGTATACAGTCTTGAGGAGAAGAACTTCTATATTCGGGATGAGTTTTCCCATAAAAAAAAAGCGGTAGCCAATCTTGAAAAAACCCGGGATGGACTGCAGCTAAGAATGCTTACAGTAGCTCTTATCTACATGTTTGTCCTATATATGTTGTCCATGCAAAGATACCAGCAACAGCGAGGTGAGATGGCGTGCATGCAATTACTGGGGGTATCTAAATTTACTAACTGGCTGGTGATGGTTGGTGAATACGCAGTCATCCATCTGCTCGCAGGTCTCACATTTATTGGCTATTCCATTATTTTAAAAGGGCAGGTGCTACCTCCAAGTATACTACTACGATTTATCGTATTTAGCGTATTATTGGGGGGGCTGATTTTAATTCCCGTCAGCCTAAAGTTAAAAAACACGACAATTTATGACGTGCTCAAGGAGGAATTATAATGTTACTAACAATAAAAAATGGTGGAAAGCAGATTGAAAAAAAAGCGATTACACTCGAAATACTTAAAGATATCAATTTGGAAATCGCACAGGGAGATCTCATCGCAATTACCGGACCCTCAGGGTCAGGTAAGACCTCACTTTTGAATATCATCGGTTTGATTGATACGCTAAGTAGTGGCGGATATTTCCATGAGGGCGTCGATATAACAGACTATCCCGATAGTAAACGTGCCAAACTCCGAAACCAAACATTTGGGTTTGTCCTCCAACAGTTTGCCCTGCTTACGGATTATAGCGTGTTTGAAAATATTGCAATTCCTTTACAAATTGCGGGTGTGGGAAAAAAACAGATAAAAAAAACGATTACGGCAATGCTCAATCAACTAGCAATTTATGGACAACGTGAGAAAACACCAGATGAGTTATCAGGGGGACAGCAGCAGCGGGTGGCTATTGCCCGAGCGCTTATCAATAAGCCTACAATCATTTTAGCAGATGAGCCCACAGGATCACTTGACTCCGAAAGTGGCATGCTTGTGATGGATTTACTGCTTAAAGCACAGAGTGAGAATAATACGGTGATCATTGTTACACACGATCAAAATATTGCCAGTAAGTGTAAGCGGCAGATCATTATGAAAGATGGAAAGATTTCCGCTGATATTAGGAGGTAAAAAGGATGCAAATATTCTGGAAAATTAAAGTGGCATTATTACGGAATAAATCATATCGGCTACTACTAGTTATAGTAGTTATACTCTCACAAGTGATTTTTTTAAGTTTACTCATTCAACAGACAAATAGCAGTGCCATCGCGAACATCAAAAATAAAGTAGGTGCTAAAGTCGAAATCCAACTAGACTACACTCAGTTTGCTGAGGAGGGGTTTCGGCCTCTAACTACACACAACCTCAAAGTTATTGGCAACTTGCCACAAGTAAAAGCCTACGACTATAGTGAAAGCGGGCGGCTGTTCAGCGACGAAGTGCAGCAGGTGCAAATGGCAGAAAACAGAGGCCTTAATGAAGGAATAAATGAATTTCGAGTCAAAGGGATAAATTATGGACCACTTTTAGAAATCGAACTGGGTGAAATAACGTTATTTAAAGGTCGAACATTTTCGGCAAGTGAAATTGAAGATGGGGCAACACACATTATGATTTCACGGAAATTATTTGAAAAAAATGGCTATGCGCTAGGAGAAGACATTGTGCTTGATTGGCGTATTGAAACCGAAAATTCTGGTGAAAAAGTTGCTTTAAACCCCAATGCTGAGCGGGCATTCACAACAATTGAAAAAATCCCTTTCCGAATTATTGGCGTATTTGAAAAACCGAATCGGCAAAATCCAAATCCGGGTAAAGAAACAGAGGATGATGAATACGAAAAGCGTTTGGACGATGCGAATCAAAATGAAATATACATCAGTAATAAAATCGTGCATAAACTAAATCAAGGAATACCTTCTGAAAATGACGAAGCTTTTGGAAATGATGCAGTAGGAGGGGAAATTACGTATATCCTCAACACACCAGATGACTTAGAGCAATTTCTTACGATGGGGCGTGAACTGCTACATAAAGACTATCAGTTTGTGAGTGGAAATAATCTGGTAAGACAGCTAAAAGCAAGCTTGAAGACGAGTGAGGAATTAGCCGAACTGCTGCTTCGATTTAGCATAATAAGTTCTGGGGTAGTATTGGTGCTGTTCTTACATTGGATGTTTGGTGAACGGAAACACAAGTATGGTATTTACATTGCACTTGGCCAAAAAAGAAGTGCAATATTTTTCCAAAATTTCATCGAAATTACGCTTGTTATTATGCTAGCAGTCAGCACCTCATTTTTCTTAGCACAGGTTAGTATCCCCCTTGTTGCTGAAAAAATTATTATTTCAGAACTTGCTAAAACTAAGGTGAACCCTATTGGATATGAAGCAGATATATCCGGTTTTGCTATTGATGCAGAGATAACAGGGGTGGGAGTTATTGATTACCGTATGGGTATGAAAATACTGCTGCTGATGGAATTCATCCTCCTAGTATGCTCACTCCTCCTTCATATAAAGATTGCGAAGTTGCAGGTGCGTGAACTCTTACTTGAGGGATAAAATCCAAATCCAAATCGTTCTTAGGGAAGGAAATAAAAACTACCAACTAGATGCTAATCCATGCTATAATAAAAAGAGAGATAAAAAAGAGGGAGTATGAGCATATGCCAACACTTGCGGATGTAGCGCGCCATGCCAATGTTTCGAAGATGACAGTATCACGTGTCATCAACCACCCGGAAAAAGTAACCCAAGAATTACGTAATCTTGTGACTAAAGCGATGAAGGAAATTGGCTATGAACCAAATTATATTGCACAATCACTCGTAAATAACCGTACTCGGGTAGTACGTTATATCGTTTCTGAAGATATCGATACGACCGAACCCTATTATATGAATCTACTTGCAGGTATTAGCAAAGGCCTTGCAAAAAAATATTACTCATTGCAACTTATCTACGATGATAATTGGGAAGTTGGAAAAGTTGATGGTATTATCTACACCGGCATCAAAAATGAAGACCTCACATTGATTGCGGAGGTGAGTGAACCAATTGTCATTTTTGGGGAAAATGCTTCTGGTCTTGATTTTGTTGATGTGGATAACCGTGCAAGTATTCATACTGTTGTTGAGCATATGCTGAGTGAAGGTGCCACACGCATTATTTATTTTGGTATTAATCGGCCAGAACTTTTCGCACGCATGCGCCAACAAGGATATGAGGACTGCATGCAAAAAAAGCGGATGCCTCTTGAGATCTATAATCTTGAAAATAGTTCGAGAAGTGCTGCAACTTGTACAAGCCTCCTTAAAAATCTGCCCCAGCAGAAAACAGCTATTATTTGTGCAACCGATCGGATTGCCCTAGGAGTAGTGCGGATGCTTAGTAAGCAGAGGGTGAAAATTGGTGTTGATGTTTTGGTTTCGGGATTCGATGGCGTCTTTTTAGATCAGATTGCTGAGCCTAAATTAACGACACTTAAGCAACCACTCATCACAATGGGAGAGCGTCTTGCTCAAATTATTATCACCAAAATTGAAAACCCTAAGACAAAAGCAGAACCGCAAATTATGGAGTACTATGAGGCTGAGTTAATTATCCGCGCCTCAACAAAAAAACTGGGCTAAGACTTTTGAGTCCGGTTTTTCTTTTGGTCTAAAAAAGGCCGATAATGTTATCGCTAACAGCTAAAAACGTCTAGGTATCTTATAGTTCCTATGCTATTATTTAAAGCAGATAGAAAGATAAAGTAAGGGCTTTTATCAAGATATGAGAGGATGTTTTAAGTATGGAACATGAGAAAAAATGGTGGCATAATGCTGTAATCTATCAAGTATACCCAAGTAGTTTTTATGATACAAATAATGATGGTATTGGTGATATTCGAGGGATTATCGAAAAGCTACCGTATATTGTATCTTTAGGAGTCAATATGATTTGGTTAAACCCAATTTTTAGTTCTCCTAATGATGATAATGGCTATGACATCAGTGATTTTTATGGCATCATGCCATCATTTGGGACGATGGCTGATGTCGAGGAATTGATTGCAAAAGCACATGCAATGGGGATTAAAATTCTTTTTGATCTTGTAATGAACCATACATCGGATGAACATCCATGGTTTATTGAATCACGCAAATCGAAAGAAAATGCCCATCGTGATTTCTATATTTGGCAAGATGGCAAAAATGGCGAAAAACCAACAAACTGGGAAGGCTTTTTTGGTGGTTCAGTCTGGGAAAAAAATGCTCAAACTGATGATTACTATCTTCATCTTTTTAGTAAAAAAATGCCTGATCTGAATTGGCAAAGTAAAAATTTGCGCCAAGCAATTTATGATGTTGCTAATTTTTGGGCAGAAAAAGGTGTGGATGGGTTAAGATTAGATGCAATTATCCATATTGCTAAAAATATGGATTTCCCACAAGGAGTGAATACAACAAATAGACCGTATGTTTTAGCAGATCAGCATTATGCCAATCTCCCACAGGTCCACACCTATATGAAAGAATTTCATCAAAAAGTACTTGCGGGAGGGAATATTTTAACGGTAGGTGAGGCATCTACCGCTGGAGTCAAAGAGGCATTACAGTATAGTGATCCCAAAAATAAAGAATTTAATATGATTATCTCATTTCAACAGCTAAGTTTGGATTATGATCATAGCATAACCCATGTTCCGCCAAAATGGACGCAAAAGAAAATGGATTTAGTCGAATTCAAAAAAGTGATGCAAAACTGGCAACTTGGTTTATATGAAAAAGGCTGGAATACGCTTTACTGGAATAACCATGATATGCCACGTGTGGTTTCACGTTTTGGTGATGAGGGAGTATACCATATCCAAAGTGCGAAAATGTTAGCAACGCTTATGTATCTTCAATGGGGAACTGCCTTTATTTTACAAGGGGAAGAAATTGGGATGCTCAATGCAGATTTTACGAAACTTACAGATTATCGGGATGTTGAAGTCTTCACACTTTATGAGGAAACCGTCACAAAAGCTGGCTATAGTGATACAGAAATTATGCAGCGCATCAAAAATCGCTGCCGTGATAACGCGCGCACGCCAATGCAATGGGATGCAACTGCCAATGGGGGATTTAGTGCCGGTGTGCCGTGGATTGGTGTAAATAATAACTACCATCTTTTGAATGTTGAAGCCCAAGAGCAAAACCCAGATTCGATTCTCAACTACTATCGCAGCATCATCAAGCTAAAAACGGGGAATGCCTGCTTTATCTATGGGGAGTTCACACTTCTTTTAGCAAATGACCCGAGTATCTATGCGTACACAAGAAGCAATAGTACAGGGATTTATACGATTATTTGCAACTTTACAGGTGAATTACAAACAACAGCCGAGCTTTTTGAAGTAAGCATACAAAAAAAATTGCTAGGTAACTATGAGAATATCACAACAGCAGATGGAAAATTATGTTTACGCCCATATGAGGCACTCGTTTTTTTTCAAGACTTCATTGTATAATTAAATCAGACAGTTAAAAAAGATATCGGAATAAGGAGGAAAAAAAATGAAATGGTGGTCAAAAAAAGTAGTATATCAAATTTACCCGCGTTCATTTCAAGATAGCAATAATGATGGTATTGGTGATATTCAAGGGATTATTTCACGCTTAGACTATCTTGCAAATCTTGGAATTGAGTTGCTTTGGATTTCACCACTCTACGCATCACCCAATGATGATAATGGTTATGATGTCAGTGATTATTATCAAATTATGCCCGATTTTGGGACGATGGCAGATATGGATGAGCTCATTACTTCGGCAAAAAAACATGGCATTGAAATTATAATGGATCTAGTGGCTAACCATACATCGGATGAACATGCATGGTTCCGTGATATTCGGGAAAAAGGCCGCAAGAGTAGCTATTATGATTATTATGTTTGGTGTGATAAACCAAATGAGCTTATGTCAACTTTTGGAGGAACTGCATGGGAGTATGAGGCAAAAGTAGGACAATATTATCTCCACCTTTTCAGTAAAAAACAACCAGATCTCAATTGGAAAAATGCAGATATGAGGGCAGATATGTATAAAATCATTCGCTACTGGCTAAAAAAAGGGATAGCAGGGTTTCGCCTCGATGTCATCGACTTAATTGGGAAAATTCCTGAGGAGGGCATTACTGGAAATGGTCCACTACTCCACACATATATAAAAGAGATGGCTGCGCAAACCTTTATACCCAGTAATAGCTTTACGGTGGGTGAGACTTGGGGGGCAACACCAGCTATTGCTAAACTCTATAGTAACCCTGATGGGAGCGAGCTATCAACAGTATTTCAATTTGAGCATATTGGGCTTGGGCAACGGCCAACAAAAACAAAATGGGATGAGCGTAAATGGTCATTTGCAGAACTCAAAACAATTTTTGTAAAATGGCAGATAGAACTTCAGGGTGAGGGTTGGAATAGCTTGTTTTGGAATAACCATGATCTCCCACGCGCAGTTTCGTTTTTTGGGAATACCGAAACGGAAGCATACCGTGTTTACTCGGCAAAGATGCTTGCAACACTGCTCCATGGGATGCAAGGAACACCCTATATTTACCAAGGAGAAGAAATCGGTATGACGAATGCCCAATTTGAGAGTATTGAGAGCTATGATGATATTGAAAGTATCAGGATGTATGATGAGCGCATCGAAAATGGTGAGAAACCTTTAGAAATACTTGCAGATATCCATCGTGTTGGACGTGATAATGCACGGACACCAATGCAATGGGATATGAGCTCAAATGCGGGATTTTCAAAAGCTTCTCCATGGCTAGAGGTCAATCCAAACTATAAAAAAATTAATGTGGAGGCAGCACTTGAACAACGCAATTCACTTTTCTATTATTATCAAAAATTAATTGCACTTCGCAAACAGTATGATGTTTTTACGGATGGCATATTTTTGGAACAAAATCCTGAAAATCCTGAAGTATTTCACTACACACGCAGAAATGAGCAGGAAGAATTAATCGTGATACTCAATTTTAGTCA
>BHER01000042.1 GCA_003864555.1 Erysipelotrichaceae bacterium
AAGCTAATAGTTACCTACAACGGTATATCCACAAACATAATGAACAATTTGCTCTTCCTATTAATCTTACCAATTCTGTCTTTGAACTGCAACATGATTCGTGTAATATTAATCATATTCTTGCTGTTATTCATACCAGAACGATTGATTCTGGACATGCAATTAAATATTGCAACAACTACTATGCTACTTATTCAAATGGCTTCCTCATTACATTAAGACCTAAATCTAAAGTACTTGTGATCAAAACGCTGGATAATGAACTGTTCCTTTCCATCAACAATGCTGTGTATGATCTTATTCAAATCCCTGTTTCAAAATCTGTTTCTCCAAACTTTGACCACATTAGCGTGGCCAAACACATCCCAACAACTCAATCCAAACCATCTGAAAATCATGCATGGAGAGTTCCTGTATTTAATGACTACTTATCGACCAAATCTGACTACTTCGCCAACATTGAATCCCTCTATTATTCTGAAGCGAATGTTTACTAGTTTTCAGGACATTTTCAAAAGTTATTGACATTCTTTTGTCGCATTTCTGCAACTTATCCGTTGCATTTATGCTACAAAAATGTTATTATATATATATAACCGAAAGGAAGTGTCTATAATGACAGTCTCTGAAAGAATTAAAGAATTGAGAAAAAGAAGAAACTACACTGCCGATCACGTCGCTGAAAAACTTGGAGTTTCTAGGTCAACAATTTTTAGATATGAAAATGGTGATATAGAAAAAGTGCCCGCTGATATTATTGATAAATTAGCCGGAATCTTAGATACAAACCCTAGCTATCTAATGGGCTGGACAGATGACCCATGGGAAAACTGGCCACATGAAGATGGCCCCGAAAAAATTGCTGCCACAAGAAAAATGAAAATTGAATCACCTGTTCTAAACGATGCATATTTTAGTTTTGCTGAAGATGCTAGAGAACAAGGCATTGACCCTGAAGATATAAAGACAGCCCTTGCTATGATTAAAAAATTAAGAGGGGATGGAGAATAAAATTATGGTTTTTTATACAAAAAAAAAATTGTATTCACTTATAAATAATTATAGAAAACTGTATTGCATCACAACAGATAAATGCCTTGATATGATTTCTTTCTGTAAATCGCAAGGAATTGCAATTGATGAAATAAAAATGGTTACACCAGGGTTAAGAGCATTATGTATCCCTAAATCAAAAATCATTCTATTAAACGAGGATTTGAATGCCCCTGCCCAGAACTTCCACTGTGCCCATGAATTTATACATTTGATTGCCCATTCACCGACTCAATCTATCTTGACATCAAATGAGGCAATTCCCTATCCATCACACTTAGAATGGCAAGCAAACGAAGGTGCTGCAGAATTGCTCATGCCAATGCGGGATATACTCGCTTACTTATATCATTTGAGAGAACCTCTAGATTTCAAAAATGCTTTCAAAGTAGCTACAGAACTCGCTGAAATGTATAACGTCCCTTATACTGTGGCCTCTAAGCGTATTGAAAATTTAGGCTTTGAATTTGAACAGTATTCGTTTGGACTGACGATTGAAGAAATAGAAGTTTTGTCACACACTAAACAAAAAGAGAAATACCCAGATTTTGAAAATCCTTTTAAATTTTCATGGGGTACTTTGGGTGCTTTATCCCTATTTGATGGGGGAGCTTGGGAAGAAGAATCCATTTTTTAATTCGATGAGTAATAATGATGGGGATATGAGCTGAAAATAAAACGCGATAAAAAAAGCGAAAGGACTGATTGAAATGTCAGAAAAGATTGAAATTTTTACAGACATTTCAGCTGCAAATTATTTTCAAGATACCAACGGTTACTGGGGGTTCATGTATCGCGTTCAAAAATTAGATGGTAGTTGGGAGCAAAAACGCATTCGTGGAAAAAAAAGAAATTTCAAATTAAAAAAGCAAGCTAAAGAATATTATGACACTGAAATTGTTCAAAATAGGCGCATAACAACTAAAAATGCCACCTATGATACTGTTGCTGCATCTTTTCTAGAGCAATACAAGATGCAGGTCCTCGAATCATCGTACGAACGCATGACAAAAATAGTAAGCACACTGTCTGTCACGTTTGGAAACTCAGATTTGTCCAAAGTCACAGCTAAAAATATCATTGACTACTTTGCAAAAATTTACGATGCGTATAGTGGCTCTGAATTAAAAAAAAGATTTACCGTTCTAAAAGCAATCTTTTCTCATGCACAGCAATTTTTCGAATTAAGGAATGACCCCTTCAAACATATCAAATTTATTAAAAAAGACCAAAAAACATATGAAGTAGAAGATTTTTGGACTGTAGATGAATTCAATTTTATTAATGACGAAATACTCAAAAGATTAGAAATAGCAGACGAAACGTCTGAAAAAGATTTACTCTTAGAACAAGCTATCCTCAACACCCTTTTTTGGGTAGGTCTAAGACTTGGTGAATTGATCGTGCTAAATGAAAAAGATTTATACAAAAATGATGGCGTATGGTACCTTAACATTTGTAAGACTCAAACAAAGGTAAAAAATGGCTATGAAACAAAGCAAGGAACAAAGACTGGCACCTCTAGAGAACTGCCAATTGACAATGAGCTTGCTGCACTGTTATTGAAAATGGTAGATATTCACAAGCATTTTTATGGGTATGATAAAAACAAGGCTTTGTTGATAAGCAAAGATGGCATAACGCCTATCTCAAGAAATAAACCGTACAGAACAATCCAAAAATATACCCTAAGGCACGAAACCATAAATGTGCATTATATCAACCCCCACCGCATGAGGCACTCACACGGCAGTGTTTTATTGAATAACGGGGAAGATTTAGCAGTTGTATCAAAGCGATTGGGTCATAAAGATACCTCTACAACCGAAAAGTACTATGTCAGGATTTACAAAAAAAGGCTTATGAATGTAATTAATACAATTAACAAAATAAAAAACATCGAAAAGTGATGCTAATCGATGTTTTTTATTTTATTAAAAGTAATTTGAGGCGGAAAAGTGTTACCATTTTGTTTCCGCTTTGGCCCAAGGTATAAAAAAAACGTTGATATATCAACGTTAATTACAAATTGGCAGGGGTAGTAGGAATCGAACCCACAACGATGGTGTTGGAGACCATAATTATACCGTTTAACTATACCCCTATGACTTACTTTATATATTTTACTGCATGAGGCATCTTTTGTCAAGCGCATTTTGATGGTTTCACACTATGAGTTGCTTCGCACTTGCACCCATCTATACTTCAATGAGGCAAACTGGATATGGTACGACTATTTTTTCTTCATTTAATACTAATTCACCATTTGGACCAATACTAAATATTGTGATATCACTACTATTTTGGTTTGCACTATAGAGTTTTCCATTTTGACAAGAAATCAGCAGATCGCGTGGAACCAAACCACCACAATCAATAGATTCACTATACTGTAATAACCCATCCTCCTGAATGTGAAAACTTGAGATTATATTTTTCGATCTATATGAGACATAGATTATTGGAAGCGATGGATGTCGTTTTATCGCTGCGGCTGCATTCAAATCAGCACGAGGTGGTAGCAATTCTTGAAGCAGTTCTAAAGTTCCATTTTCGTATTGATATGTTGTAATTTGACCCGAGAGTTCATGTAAACAATATACTTTCATGCCATCCTTCGAAAATATAAGATGTCTAGGTCCGCTCCCTTGGGCTGTTTTGATAACTTTCACCTGCTCTACTTCTAGTTCACCCGTTTTCTTATTGAAAGGATACACAAAGATTGCATCTAGGCCTAAATCACATATAATAACCTCTCTATCATTTGGTGAAAAAACGGCCTGATGAACATGTGATTTTTGACCATTTTCCTCATATTGCATATGTGATATCGTTTGTATCCGCCCTCTAATTTTAGCCCCCGCTATCTCATATACCTCTATTTTTCCTGCATGATAATGCGAGGTTACGATATATTGCTCACTTTGGTCTATTGTAAGATGGCATGGACCCGCATTTTTATATACTTTTTTTTCAGCATATTTCCAGCGCCCATCATCATATGTATATGATACTATCCCACCAAGCCCATCAGTTTGTGTCGTAATCGAGTAAAGTACTAAGCTTTTAGGGGGGATGCATAGAAATGTTGGGTTTTCAATTGTTCCCACCACATGATCTGCTAGTTGTGCGCTATTTTTGTTTGTATATATCCCAGTGCTTCCTCCAAATTTTGTGTAGGTTCCTATGATTATTTGCATCCTTTTTCCCCTTTTCTCCTTTTTATATTAAAAAAAACGCATACAAAATGTATGCATTTTAAAATTAACGACGTAATCCAAGACGTGCAATTAATTCTCTGTAGCGGCTAATATTTTTATTTCTTAAATAATTTAAAAGCCCACGGCGTTTCCCAACCATTTTTAATAATCCACGGTTTGAGTGAAAGTCGTGTTTATGTATTTTAAAGTGTTCATTCAAGTTGTTGATATTTTCAGTTAGTAATGCAATTTGCACTTCTGGTGAACCAGTGTCCCCTTCGTGTGTTGCATACTCTTTTAGTAATTCGTCTTTTCTTGCTTTAATGATTGCCATTTTATATTCCTCCAATATGTTTAGATACCTAAAACCTTGTAATCCATCGGCAATTGTTGCATAACAAAGTAAAAGGCCAAGTGTATTATAGCAATAATATCCTCGTATTACAAGCTTTTTTCAAAAAAGTCCTTCGCTGTAGCAACATCTGTGCTAATTTGACTTTTAAGTTGGTCGATACCCGAAAATTTCATTTCTGAGCGCAGTCGTTTTAAAAAAATGACTATAATCTCTTTGCCATAAATATCTTCATTAAAATCAAAAATATTCGTTTCAACTACTTTAATATTATCAAGCTTTATTGTGGGGGCAAACCCGATATTGCAAATGCCGTGATGTTTTTTCTCACCTAAGATAATTTCAACAATATAGACTCCATTTTGGGGCATAATATAATTTCCAGCATCCGCAATATTGGCTGTTGGAAATCCAAGTAGTCTACCTTTTTGCATGCCCGGCACTACAATACCACGTAAAAAATATTGCTTTACGAGCTGCCTATTGGCTTTTTCAATCTCGCCATTTTCAATAGCTTCTCGAATGATCGATGAACTATTTTTTTCCAAGTTTGCATCCATCTGCTCTGGAATTATATATGTTTGAAAACCATGTATAACACCTAGTTTTTCTAGCAGCTCTACATCCCCTGATCCACCACTTCCAAAACGATAATCAAATCCAACAACAACCGCTGTCAATGCAATACGATTTGCTAATTTTTTAATGAAAAATTCTGGGGTTTGTTTCATAATTTCTGTCGTGAGTTCAACAACAATAAAATAATCGAAACCAGCATCTTCAAAATATGTTTTCTTGTCCTCAAGGGTCATCAAGCGAAACTGGTGTTTTTTCATGCGTTGAATATCATTGGGAAATTCAAAAACGATTGCTGCAATCTTTTCTTTCCGCGATAACTTTAGTTCCTGGGCTTTTTTAACAAGTTGCTCATGTCCGTGGTGTATTCCATCAAAATACCCGAGGACTGCAATAAGATTAGTCGTGATGATTGCTCCTGTTTTTTCAAAAAAATCTTCTGTAATCTCAAGTTGTTCCACGATATCTACCTCTTTTTTATAAAATTTTTATACTTGCATATTTATCAGGGTATTTTTCACTTTGGGCATAAATCCCAATCATATCTCGCGTTTTTTCTTCACGGACGAGGAAAATACCAGCTATTTTTTCTTCACCAACAAAATAATGTGGGAGACGATAGCCCACACGTAATTTTGCTGCGACTTCTGCTGCAACTTCTACTGTTTGCATATCTAGTGTCATCTCAGCTAATCCACGCAGTTCTGGTTTTTGTTCCATAATTTCTGCAAGTGGTATAGCATCAGTTACTGTATAGTTGCCTGATTGGAGCCGCGTTAGATTGGACATTGTTGCTGGGAGATTAAATTTCTTGCCAATGTCTACACAAAGCGTTCTTACGTAGAGCCCTTTACTTGCTGTAACATCAAAAGTACATGTTAGTGTCTGCTCCACCTCATCTGTTTTTATAGAAGTTGTGTCCATTTCCATCTTGTATACTTCTAAAGTCCGTGGTTTTCTTTCCACTATTTCGGCATTCCGTGCATATTCATATAATTTTTTGCCATTGATTTTCACAGCAGAGTACATTGGTGGAATTTGCTCATATATTCCAATAAATGTCTGGAGTGTTTTTTCAAAAGTTGCACAAATTTCTTTTGCTTTTACTTTCGTAATTGCCTTTTTTTCTAAAATTGTTCCTGTAATATCTTCTGTATCTGTACTTATGCCAAAGCAAATAGTTGCACGGTATACTTTGGTCTCATTCGTCAGGTATTCGGCAAGTTTTGTTGCCCGACCAAAACAGACAACAAGTACACCATCAACCATGGGATCGAGTGTCCCGGTATGACCAATTTTTTTCATACTGTATGTCCGTCGTAGTCGCTGTACGACATCATGACTTGTCATGCCTTTTGGTTTATTTACAACAAGTATTCCATTTAAATCCATATGCACACTCCTTTCCCATGGGGCTCCTTATTTTTTAATAAACATTGCATCACCAAAGCTAAAAAAGCGATACTTCTCTAAGATTGCTTCATTATACGCACGCATAATAAGCTCTGTTGATGTGAAGCTTGATACCAGCATTAATAATGTTGATTTTGGTAAGTGGAAATTAGTAATCAGCCCATCAATTGTATTCCAAACATACCCGGGGTAGATAAATATATCTGTCCAACCACTTGAGGCAATAAAATCACCATCTCGCTGCCAGACGCTTTCTAACACACGTGTTGTTGTTGTCCCAACTGCAATAATACGTTGCTTTTGTGCTTTTGCATCTCTGAGTATACGAGCATTTTTTTCGCATAGTTCATAGTACTCACTATGCATGATATGATCCTCGGTATCCGTTACACTCACCGGTCGAAAAGTTCCAAGTCCTACATGTAAGATAACATTACATATCGTAACACCTTTTTGACGTATTTGCTCTAAGAGCTCACATGTAAAATGTAAGCCCGCTGTTGGTGCAGCAACTGAACCGGGTGTTTTAGCATACACTGTTTGATAGCGTTCTTTTTCCTCCAGCTGTTCATGAATATATGGGGGAAGTGGCATGATACCAAGTTTTTCTAATTGTTCTAAAAAAATACCTTCGTATGCAAATTCTACTACAAAGATGCCATCTTCTTTACGATAAAGGCATGTTGCCGTAAGTAATCCCTCACCAAAAATGATCTTAGTACCGATTTTGACACGTTTTCCAGGCTTAAGCAAAACTTCCCACTGATCATTTTCAATTTGTTTTAAAAGTAAGCACTCAACTGCTGCAAATGTTTCTGCTTTTATTCCAAAAAGTCTTGCAGGAATGACGCGTGATTCATTTAATACAAGTATGTCCCCTGCTTGTAAATAATCAATAATATCTGAAAAAACATGATGTTCTATCGTATTATTTTTTTCATCCACAACCAGCATTCTTGAGGAAGACCTCTCTTTTAATGGAACTTGTGCTATGAGCTGCTCTGGTAATTCAAAATTAAAATCTTCTATTTTCATGTGTTACTCCCCTAAGACTCCATTTTGGTAGTCAATTTTTAAATGTTTATATGCTTTATCAGTTAGGACTCTCCCACGTGGAGTCCGCTGAATAAAACCCTCTTGTAGTAGGAATGGCTCGTACACGTCTTCAAGTGTTTGAGCTTCTTCTGCAATTGATGCTGCTAGTGATTCAAGTCCCACTGGTCCACCACCAAAACGCTCCGCCATCCCTCTTAAAATTTTATGGTCAATTGCATCTAATCCAAATTCATCTATGTCTAAGCGTTTTAATGCTTTTTTTGTCATGCTTAGTTCAATAATATCGGCATTATCTAAAACTTGTGCAAAATCACGAATACGCCGGAATAGCCGATTGGCAATCCTTGGTGTTCCTCTTGATCTGCAGGCAAGTTCGCTTGCTGCTTGTTGGTCAATTTCCATTTTAAAGACATCACTTGTCCGCAAGACAATTTGTTCTAAGTCTGCTATGGTGTAATACTCCAAGCGTGAATGCACACCAAAACGATCTCGAAGTGGTGCAGATAAATCTCCGACACGTGTTGTTGCGCCAATAAGTGTAAATGGTGGTAAATCAATACGCATGCTTCTAGCTGCTGCATCTTTACCTAAGATGATATCAAGGCAGAAATCCTCCATTGCAGAATATAATATTTCTTCAATGGGTTTTGTCAACCGATGGATTTCATCAATAAATAGCACATCTCCCGGTTCAAGTGATGATAGTATTGCTGCAAGGTCTCCACCTCTTTCTAAAGCTGGACCCGATGTATGTTTAATATTCACTTCAAGCTCATTGGCAATAATATTGGCAAGTGTTGTTTTTCCAAGTCCTGGTGGTCCATATAATAAAACATGATCCATTGCCTCACTGCGGCGTTTTGCTGCCTGGATAAACACATGCATATTCTCTTTAACTTTGCTTTGTCCAATATACTGCGATAATTTAACTGGTCTTAGACTGAGTTCATCTACATCATCTTCTTGCAATTGCCCATCATGTATTCTTTCCAAAAAAACCTGCTCCTATCTCATTATATTTTTTAATGCTGCTTTTACGATTACTTCGACTTCGACTTCAACTGTTCCTACACCTTTTAAAGCAAAATCAATTTCTTTTTTTGTATATCCTAATGCTAGTAAAACTTCAATTGCTTCATTTTGATTTTGATTGGCTGGTGTTTCTAAATTTGTTGCTAACTTCCCTTTTAAATCAAGAATAATTTGTCCTGCTGCTTTTGGACCAATCCCCGGTATTTTTTTTAAAAAAGCGACATCTTCCGTGTCAATCGCATGGATAACCATACTACTACTTGTTGTCGCAAGAATTGTCATGGCAACTTTAGGTCCTACACCTTTTACAGATAAAAGACGGATATACATGTCTTTATCCTCGAGTGTTTTAAAGCCATATAATACATTAATATCTTCTCTAATATGGTGATATGTATGGAAAAAAACTTCAGTATTTTGTTTCGATTCATATGGATTTGAAACAAAAATTTGGTATCCCACACCATGAACATCGACAACCACGCTATTTATTGTAATGGTGGTAAGCGTACCTTTTATATGTGCTATCAAATTAAAACCTCTTTTACATTTTTTTATATATTTATTATAAAACACAACCTAATGCTATGTTAATAATCGTATGTTAATTTTATTTTGTTTTCTCTATTTTTTATGTTATAATTTAACTAGTAAAATTTGATCATCATTCCACTTTC
>BHER01000043.1 GCA_003864555.1 Erysipelotrichaceae bacterium
ATTTTAATATTATCCTAAAAAAGACTGACATAATGTTTGGGCAGCTTGATTCAAATAGAAAGTATACTCAAAAAAAATAGCGGAGGTAAAAAATGAGAAAAGCATGTATGGCAGATTGTGAAGCAATTGCTGACATAAGTTATATCGTACTGAAAGAATTATATCCTAATTTCCCCACAACGCCCGAGGAAGAAAAAATTCAAAAAAAAGCACTTGTGGAGTTAATAGGTTTAGATGCTGTACCAATAAGCTATAAAAATGCTTTTGTATGGCTAGAATCTGAAGTAATAGTGGGCGTTATATTTGCATATGATTATAGCCAATTTGATGTCTTTCAACATAATCTTTTTACGTATGGAAAGCGACATAATATTCCTTTTCCACAAATTTTAAAAGAAGCAGCAGCAGATGATTTTTATATTGATACCGTTGCAATTGCAAAAACGCAACAGTCAAAAGGATATGGGCAGCAACTATTAGATAGTGTTATTGAATATGCGAGGGTAGCAGGATTTAAGCATATAAGTTTAATAGTTGAGGAAAATAAGGGGCATGCGCAGTATATCTATGGGAAAAAAGGTTTTGTAAAAGAGGCAACAATAGAATTATATGGCGGATGTTATCAATATCAGCGCAAATATTTTTAGTAAGAAAAAAGACGGTTTCAAAAGCAAAATGCTAAGAAATCGTCTTATCTTTTTTCAATTATAAATACATGGGGCGGATTTTTATCATTATTTATTTGTGCATATGTCGATATGAAGAAATTGTGACTTGCTACATTGGTAAAAAGATTTGCAAGAATGGTATGCTCATGGATACCATTTGGGTGTCCAGGATACGTTACAATAATAATGATACCTTTTTGCCTAAGGAGGCATACTGCTTGCAAAATCGCACTATATGTTGTGGGAAGTGTAGTCGTAATTGCCTCATCACCATGTGGGAGATAGCCAAGATTAAAAATGACGCAGTCAATTTTCCCTTGGTATTTTTCTAAATGTGTGAACATATGGTGATGACCATCCCAAATTATATTTGTAAGACAAGCTGTAGACCCAATTTTAGCACGTGCTTGCAGTATGGCTTGTTTTTGGATATCAAAGCCCCAAAGTTTGCCGTTTCTTTGCAAAATAGTAGAAATGAAGCGTGCATCATTTCCATTCCCAAGTGTTGCATCAATAACATAAGATGCAGATTTGAGATGTTTTGTAAGTAAGTGGTGGACAAAAGGGAGCGGGCGATAAACTGCCATTATTTTGCCCCCTCAAGCATAATTTGTCTCTGCTGGTTGTAATATTTCCCTTGGTAAGAATCGCGGGCAAGGAGTACTTTATCGATGGTATTCATGACATCGAATTTCTTTAAACTCCAAAGTGGACCAATAAGATCATCAATCCCACCATCACCAGTAAGTCGCTGGATAATGCAATTTTGCGGGAGGACTTCAAGTTGGCTTGCAACAAGATTGCAGTATATATCTTTGTCCATGAGTGCAAGGTTATTATTGTCATAAAGTTTGGCCATGGCTGTATTTTTCAAAATATGAAGGAGATGGATTTTGATGGAATCGGCACCAATATCGGCAACATATTGTGCCGATTGCTGCATCATCTCAGTAGTTTCTCCAGGCAGACCATTAATAATATGGACACATGTTTGAATATTATGTGCTTTAAGCTTCATAAATCCTGCTTCAAATATTGCTAAGTCATGGCCACGATTAATTTTACGACCGGTGCTATCATGCATCGATTGCAGACCTAATTCAACCCAAAGATAGGTTCTTTTATTAAGCTCTGCAAGATACTCAACAATATCATCAGGTAGACAGTCTGGTCGCGTTGCAATTGCAAGTCCAACAACACCTGGGATTTCTAGAATAGCTTCAAATTTTTCTTTTAGGATATGCAGTGGTGCATATGTATTGGAAAAAGCCTGAAAATAGGCAATATATTGCGTAACATCTGGCCATTTTTTATGCATATTTGTTTTGATAGTTTCAAACTGGCGCTTTAAGTCTTCAGCAGGGTTACCAGCAAAGTCGCCTGAACCTTTGACACTACAAAATGTGCAACCACCGATAGCAACTTTGCCATCGATATTAGGGCAAGTGAATCCAGCATTTAATGAGACTTTAAAAACCTTTGAACCAAAGTGTTCTTGTAAATGGTAATTCCAAGTATGGTAGCGATGGTGATCAAAGCTCAAGGAGAAGGGATTTGAGGTAATTTGGTTTATTTTTCGAGGAATTTTTGACATAAGTATCCACCTTTTTATTTATTCTTAAGAAAAGTCTAACATATTTCAATTTAATAGTACAGTAGAGTACGAAAAAGTGAGTGCTTTGAAAGTATTGTTTTGCTAGAAGAGCTATAATGGTTATATCACAATATAATTTAAAAAAGAAAGAGGCGTTGATTCATGGGGTTCACATTTAAAGGTAATGCAATTACATTAGAAGGAAAGCAAGTTGTTATTGGAGATACATTACCAAATGCTAAAGTTGTTACAATGGGACTAGAAGAAAAAAACATTTCAGATTTTGTTGCAAAAGTTACAGTAATTAGTTTGGCACCATCACTTGATACAGGAGTTTGTGATTTGCAAACAAAAGGTTTTATTGCAAAACTTGGTGATATGGCAGGTGTTGCACTTGTAACTATTAGTGAAGATTTACCATTTGCGCAAGCGCGTTGGTGTGGCAATGCTAAGGCAGAAGATGCAGTAGTAGTTTCTGATTACCGTTACCGTGAAGTTGGAGCTAATTTTGGTGCAATGATTGCAGAATTACAATTATTAACACGTGCAGTTATTATTGCAGATGCTCATAATATTGTACAATATGTAGAGTATTTACCAGAAGTTACAAATCAAGTAGATTTTGATGCAGCAGTAGCGACAGTTAAAAAACTTCTTGGATAAAGAGCAGAAAAAAGACCTCAATATGAATTGAGGTCTTTTTTTATGCTGGAAAAATTTGACGATCGGGGACAAGTGCACCAGTAAACTCATTTAATTTTTCACTTTTAGCAATAGCGCTAAATACATAACTACTAGCATCCGCAATAGCTTGGAGTTCTTCTTTTCCTTTGGCAAGCTGAGCTGCAATACTTGCAGAAAAAGTACAACCAGCACCATGGTTATAAGAACTATCTAGTTTTGGATGTGTGAAGCAGGCAAAAGTGGTTCCATTGAAAACAACTTCAGCAATGAGCTCATCATCATAAGGAACAGCTTTGATGACAACAAATTTGGCACCGTGGCTATGAAGGATAATTGCTGCTTTTTTAGCATCCTCGAGTGTTTTAATTGGATCTACCTTGGCAAGTTGTGCTGCCTCAAATAGATTAGGCGTAAGCACTGTTGCAAGAGGTACTAATTTTTGTAAAATTGCAAGTGTGTTCTCAGGGAAAAGTGGTGCTGTACCTTTACATGCCATAACAGGGTCAATGACAATTTTTTTGCCTTTTCCAAATATTTCAAGCTGTTGGGCAACAAGCTCAATAATTGCGACTGAGGGGAGCATTCCCGTTTTCACAACATCGGGATTTAAGCCTTCCAAAGTTGTCGAAATTTGACTTTTAATAGTTTCAATTGCAACTGGAAAAATTTGGTGATCCCAATTATTTTGATAATCCATTGCAACTAATACGGTTAAAGCACTCATACCATAGACATCATAATTTTGAAATGTTTTTAAATCGGCTTGCATACCAGCGCCCCCACTTGCATCAGAACCAGCGATTGTTAATGCTCTTTTCAACATAAAATACACTCCTTTTATTTCAAATCTATTGGGGCTTTTAGTTATCCCGACTACCATATCAAAAATAGCAGTTGGAGCGAAAAAGTACAAGCCCTTAAATAGTTAATAACATTATACCGTATAAAAAAGAAAAAACAACAAAAAAAAAGAAAAACATTTATTTATGCTATAATAGAATAAATAATTTAAAAAAAAGAAGAGGTTGAAAACGATGCATGAAAAACCAATTATAATTACACTTACACTAGAACAAGATGAGCAGAAATTTGAACGCCAAGTAATGTGGCATCGCGGGATATCCTTTTATGAAATCCATCTATTAATCACTGATTTTTTTGAACTAGAAGAGTCGGAAGATTATAAACTTTTTATCGATGATGAAACATATGAAATGGCGGGGGAAGAAGTAAGCCCGGTGTTCTTTTTGTGTATAGACAAACTTGACATTATTGATGAAGGAGACCTTTTTTATACGTGTTGTGGTGAAAATGAAGCAACAACTCGTATAAATATTACAAGTTTTGTTGGAGATATCAGTGGCGAACTTCCATTTTTTATCGAAAGTACAAATCCAGAAGATGGCGTGATAGATCTTGAAAAAATGGATGGAATCGTTAAAAAAGTCGGTGATTTTTTTGCTAAAATCCATCTTGAAACACATGATGAATCAGGAAATGATGCATATGAAGATATGATGGAAACCCAAGAACTACATGGTGATGTGATGGCAGCGTATACTGAACTGTTGGGCTTTAGTGAAGAGCAGGGAGCATACTTAGTTGTATATAATGAAACAATTGGTGTAATTGGTGAGGCGATGCTGGATGCTGGATATGACGAGAAAACGATTGATGCTATGATGTCTGGTAAAATGGCAATGGATGAAAAAATATATGAAGAGTTGACCACAGAATTCGAAGTTTTGGAGTCGCTCCCGAAAAGAGAAGAACTTTTCACGGAAGAAGAAGAGCGGAAAATTCAACATCTAGAAGCAACACTTGCAGAAACATTTGAATTGATGGAACAAAAAGGACTGAGTATCGAAGAATTTTTTACAGATGAAAATATGGAGCTACAATCACTAGAAAAACGGTTGATAAAAAACATCAAAATTGAAAATAAAGAGATGAATTAAGGGGGATACTATGGTTGGGAAAACATGCTTTATAGCAGATTTAGATGGAACACTTTTACATAAATCGCAAAAACATTTATGCCCCAGTAGTGAAAATAAAATAGCGATTCAAGAATATATTGCAGCAGGAAACCTTTTTGTGATTGCGACGGGTCGTGGCTATAAAGAGGTAGAGGAGGTTTGCAAGAATCTTGAAATTGAAATGCCTTTTGTAATTGCACAAAATGGTGCTTTGCTCTATGAAAATGGTGTGGAACTTGCAAGTAAGATGCTAGAATCTGATATTATTTTGGAAGTGAAAGACTTCATAAAAAATAGTAAGGCTAAAATTGATTATTTCGCTGTGACAACAGATGACTGGAATATGCATATTATTCCCCTGAGCCTTGCGGGATATCTTGTTTACAGTAAATACAAAAAAACAAATAAGAAAAAATACCAACGCATCCACATAAGTAAAATACCAGTGCTTGCAGCGGATAAAAAACGCTTTTGTAAAATTTTGCTTTTTGCAAGAGGCAAACAAATTAGTATGATAGAACAAGAGCTCCGTGAAAACTTCAGCGAGCGTCTATCAATTTACTGTTCTTCTACCTATAGTGTAGAAATATGTGCAGAAAATGTTGGGAAAGAGCGAGCAATTGAACAACTTTTAACAAAAGCTTGTATTGATCCCAAAAAAGTCGGATTTGTCGGTGATTCTGGAAATGATGTCGGAGCATTTAAGTATTTTGAAAAAACGTATGCGATGTCCCATGCACCAGAAAAATACCGCCAATTTGCAAAATATACTGTAAAGTCCGTGGCAGAGGCAATCGCAGAATTTAAAAAAGATGAGGAATAAAAATGAAACTAACAGTTAAGGAATTATCAGAGATTGCCATTATCACAACATTATATATTGTCATGACACTTATTGTCCCCGTATCATTTGGACCAATTCAATTTCGGGTATCAGAGATGCTAAATTTTGTCGTTATCTTCAAACCTAAATATGCTATTGGCGTCGTTTTAGGAGTATTCATTTCAAATATTTTCAGCTCATATGGATTAGATGTTATTTTTGGGACGTTGCATACAATGTTATCATTCATTATATGTATCGCAATTTTCCAAGTTATTAAGGATAAAAAATTACGATATCTTATTGTAACACTCGTTTTTAGTGCCTTGATTAGTATTATTGCCTGGGAAATCACGATCATCGATCAAGCACCAGAACTTTTCTGGACATTCTACTTAACACTTATGCTAAGTGAACTTACTGTTTTAGGATTAGGTTCATTTATAATGTGGCAAGTTGAAAAAGTCTTAGAGCAAAAAAAAATCATTGATTCTGGCTCGAAATAGAGTGAAAACACAGAAAAATAAAACAAACAAACAATGAGAGTGGGAAAAACTTGTCTTTTTCCTTTTTTTTTGGTATAATTTCTAATGTACGTTTTACACGCCACGGCGCGTGGAACCACAAAGTAGAGACAAGAATCTAAGGAGGTGTCATCACATGGCAAAAAAAGTAAAAAACGTTATTAAATTAGCGATTGAAGCAGGGAAAGCAAATCCTGCGCCACCAGTTGGTACAGCGCTAGGACCTGCAGGTGTAAATATTCAGGAGTTCTGTCAACAATATAATGACAAAACAAAAGAACAAATAGGAATGGTTATTCCAGCAGTTATTACTGTGTATGAAGATAGATCATTTACATTTATTACAAAAACACCACCAGCATCAAGATTGTTAATTAAGTATGCAGGAATCTCAAAAGGTTCAGCAAATGCTTCAACAACAAAAGCTGGAGAAGTTACTAAAGAGCAATTACGCGAAATCGCAGAAATTAAATTACCTGATTTAAATGCAAATGATATCGATGCAGCAATGAATATTGTTGCAGGTACTGCAAAAAATATGGGAATTACAATTACTGAGTAATCATGTGCTCATTTAAATTAAAGTAGGTAAACTTATGAGAAAAAGTTACCGGTGGGAAGAAGAAATTCTGATATAAACCACAAAATAGGAGGAAAGAAATTATGGCAAAGTATGGAAAAAAATATAGCGAGATGTCAAAACTTATTGATAAGAATGCATCATATGCTATCGAAGAAGCTATGGAATTAGTGTGTAAAACTAGCCCATCAAAATTCGATGCAACAGTTGAAGTTGCATTTCGTTTGGGTGTAGATCCAAGACAAGCAGATCAACAAATCCGTGGAGCTGTAGGGCTTCCTAGCGGAACTGGTAAAAATCCAGTTGTTATTGTATTTGCAAAAGGTGATAAAGCTAAAGAAGCAGAGGCAGCTGGTGCTGACTTTGTTGGAGATAGTGACCTTGTAAATAAAATTCAACAAGGATGGTTAGATTTTGATGTTGCCGTTGCAACACCAGATATGATGCCAGAAGTTGGGAAACTTGGTAAAATCTTGGGGCCTAGAAGTTTGATGCCTACACCAAAAGTAGGAACTGTTACAGCTGATGTTACAAAAGCTATTACAGAAATCAAAGCTGGTAAAGTAGAATATCGTGTTGATAAAGCAGGAAATGTTCACTTGTTAATTGGTAAAGTTTCATTTGGAGCAGAAAAATTAATGGCGAACTTTAATACTATTTATGAAGTTATTTTACGTTCAAAACCATCAACTTCAAAAGGTATATACATTAAAAATATAGCACTTGCCTCTACTATGGGTCCAGGCGTACGTGTGGCAACTGATTCAATTACTATAAAAATATAGTAATTGAATTAAAGATTGACTACTAATCAAAAATAGTTTATACTTATCATTACATAATGCCAAAGACAGTAGGTGCAAATGCTTAATTTCCTACCGAGGTGTGTACAACTAATTATAATTGTATACAGAGAGTCTTTGCCGTTTTAGAATGGTAAAGGCTTTTTGCTTTTTAAAAGACGTCGTGTTATATGCAGGGCGTGCATTATGAGATAATAAGAAAGAAAGGAGAGAAAGTATGGCAAGCGAAAAAATAATTGCTCAAAAAGTTGAGCTAGTTAATGAAGTAACAGCAAAAATGAATGCAGCGACATCTACAGTAATCGTTGATTACCGTGGGTTAACAGTTGGCGAAGTAACACAATTACGTCGTGAATTGCGTGAAGCAGGAGTTGAAATGCATGTCTTCAAAAACAACTTGTTACGTCGTGCAGCAGATGAAGTGAATTGTTCAGAATTAAAAGAACATTTAGCTGGTCCAAATGCCGCTCTTTTTGCAACAACTGATGCAACAGCAGCAGCACGTGTTGCCCATAACTTCGCACAAACACATGCTGCTTTAGAACTTAAAGCAGGAATAATGGAAGGTGCGTATGTTGATCAAGCAAGCCTTAAAGAATTGGCATTATTACCAAATCGTGAAGGTATGTATTCAATGTTACTTTCAGTGTTACAGGCTCCAATCCGTAATATCGCAGTAGTTGCGAAAGCAATTGGAGAACAAAAAGAACAATAAAAAAATAAAAATAATGGAGGAATAGTATTATGGCATTTGATAAAGCAAAATTTATTGAAGAATTAAAAACAATGACAGTTTTAGAATTAAACGACTTAGTAAAAGAAATTGAAGAAGAATTTGGTGTTACCGCAGCAGCTCCCGTAGCAGCAGCAGGTGCAGCAGCAGCTGACACTGAGCCATCTGAAGTATCAGTTGTATTAATCAGCGCAGGAACTTCAAAAATTCCAGTAGTAAAAGCTGTTCAAGCAATTACTGGTTTAGGATTAAAAGATGCAAAAGGGTTAGTTGATAGTGCTCCAGCAGCAATCAAAGAAAACATTGAACCTGAAGAAGCTGAGCAAATTAAAGCTCAACTTGAAGAAATCGGAGCAACAGTTGAAATTAAATAATTTCAACAAAAAAGGCACTACTCATAAGAGTAGCGCCTTTTTTTTATAAGCTAAGACAAGGGGAAAGTACTAGATGGGTATAAAAAAAGACCTCTTAGAGGTCTTTTTTAAAGGAGAACGCACTCATTAAACACGTTCAACATTTTTGAGTTCACGAGCTGCAACATAAACTCTTTTTGGTTTACCGTCAACTAAGATACGAACTTTTTGTAAGTTGGTATTAAAGCGGCGACGTGATTTGTTCATAGCATGTGATCTTTTATTTCCAGTTCCAGGTTTTTTACCTGTAATAAAACAAACTCTTGACATTGTTGGTCCTCCTTTATAATTTTAAATATAGTGCCAGTAATGGCGCAACAGGAATATTCTACCACATTTTTCAAAAAAAAGCTAGTATAAATGGTATTAATCTCCTGAAATAATAATTGCTTTGGTTGGGCAGGCGAGGCAAGCTTTTTTTACAATTTTTGTTTCATTTTCTGATAATCCATAGGTTGCTGTATTATTAT
>BHER01000044.1 GCA_003864555.1 Erysipelotrichaceae bacterium
CAGTAGTAGCATTTTTCATCAAGAAAAATGCTACTTTTTTTATGATACAACTGTTCTAAATAGTGGGCGTTTGTTTCAAATCCAGTTGATAGCTTGCACCCTTTTTGGAAAGGGGTTACAATTTATGTGTATTCAAATTTGAGAGGAGCACTACAATGCTAAATAAAAAATTTTACTGGGGAAATTCTGTTTCAAGTATGCAAACTGAAGGGGGATTTGATCGTGATGGAAAGGGTCCATCAATCTATGATATCCGTATTCCCTCAGAATTTTCTTCCGATTGGAAAGTTGCCACAAACTGTTATGAGCAGTATTTAGAAGATTTTGATTTCATGCAAGAAATGGGAATGAATATGTATCGTTTTCAGATTTCTTGGAGTCGGGTAAACCCAACTGGGGATGGAGATTGGAATGAGGAGGGCATTGCTTTTTACGATAAGTTTATTGATGACCTCCTTGCGCGTGGGATTGAGCCAATGATTTGTCTTTACCATTTTGATATGCCACTACATCTTGCAAAAACATATGATGGCTTTTTAAGTAAAGATGTCACAACTGCCTTCGCTCGCTACGGCATTGAGATGGTCAAACGCTTTGGTCATAAAGTAAAACATTGGCTTACATTCAATGAACAAAATATTTTTGCGATGAAAAATGAATGCTTTCTTGTTGCAGGTGTTTATACACAAACTGGTAGTGAAGCAGAACTCTTCAAAATTTTCCATAATACGATGATGGCGCATGCTTATGTTGCTAATTATATTCATGCATTTACAGATTGTAAAATTAGTGGGATGGTATCATATATTGAAGCTTACCCTGCAACATGCCACCCTGAAGATATTAGACTTGCTCGGGTGTGGGATGAGTTTATTAATTTTAGTTTTTTAGAGGTTTTTACGACAGGACAATACAGTCAATTTTTACAAAACTATCTCAAGGTACATGAAATTGATTTGGGTGCAACACCTGAAGAACTCATCGAACTTGCAAAACTTACAAGTGATTACTTAAGTTTTAGTTACTACTCAAGTACGACAATTAACCATACACTTTTACCTGAAAATGCAAGTCTTCTTGATACGTTGATTTTAGGTAAACAGGATAATCCCTATATTGAAACAACTGAATGGAATTGGCAAATTGATCCTCTGGGATTTCGGGATGTTCTCAACAAAATCTACACAAGATTCCAAATTCCACTTTTTCCTACCGAAAATGGAATTGGTGTGATTGAACAGTGGGATGGCGAAAATCAAATTGTGGATGATTATCGTATAAAGTACCACCGCGACCACATCCAAGCGCTCAAAGATGCCGTAATACTCGATGGCATCCCGATTATTGGGTATCTTGGTTGGGGACTTATTGATATTTTGAGCTCACAGGGTGATATGCGTAAACGGTATGGTTTTGTTTATGTTAACCGTGATAACCATGATCTCAAAGATTTAAAACGCATTCCTAAAAAAAGCTTCTACTGGTTCAAAAAAGTAACAAAAACAAATGGTTCTGACTTAAGTGATATCGAATAAGACCTAAAAAATCAGCTTATAAAGGAGATAAATTTTATGGAAAATAATCGTTTTTTAGATAATTTTACAAAATTTGCTATTAAAATTGGTGGGCAAATTCACTTATGTTCCCTCCGTGATGCATTTGCAATCACAATGCCTCTTTTTATTCTGGCAGGTCTTTCAGTCATGTTCAATTATGTTATCCTTGAACAATTTATGCAGGGTGAAGCCCTTGCTACTGCCCAACAATTTGGGAGTTTAATCATTAATGGGACACTCAATATCTCAGCACTGCTTATTGCACCTATGATTGCCTATAGCCTTGCTTTAAACCGAAATTTCAAAAATCCAATATCAGCAGTGCTTGTTTCCATTTCAGCACTTATTATCATGATGCCACTTATTATTTCACAAGCTCCAATTGATAGTGAGGTAAGTGTCCGCTTGTCTGGTTTATTAAGTTTTAAATCACTTGGTACAACTGGAATGTTTGCAGGTATTATTGTTGGACTACTCTCAACTGAAATCTACATCTTCTTTGGCCGTATTAAAAAACTGCAAATTAATCTTGGAGATAATATTCCAAAAGCTGTAGGTGATTCTTTTTCAGCTATGATTCCAATTATGATAACTTTATCACTTTTTGGGATACTCTCATTTATCTTGCTGGTCTTTATGAATACTGATTTAATTGCGCTGATTTCAAGCCTCATTCAAGAGCCTCTCAGAAAAATCAACACCAGCCTCCCGGGCGTCTTAACAATTTACAGTTTTGGTAACTTTCTTTTCACGCTTGGTATCCACCAATCCGTTATCAATGCAACAATCCTCGACCCATTACTTTTAGTCAATATGAATGAAAATATGTTAGCATTTTCAGCAGGTCAACCAATCCCTCATATTCTCAATAGTGTATTTGTCCCAACATTTGGGATGCTTGGAGGAACAGGGAGCACAATTTGTTTACTGATTGCAACATTCCTCTTTGGAAAATCAAAAACGACACAAGAGGTTGCAAAACTTGCAGCAACACCTGGAATATTTAATATCAATGAACCGGTTATTTTTGGATATCCGATTGTCTTTAATATTCCGCTTATGATTCCTTTTGTTCTCCTGCCTGCAATAGGTATCGTCTTTGCCTATATCATGACTACTATTGGTTTTATGAACCATGTCGTTGTTATGATTCCGTGGACGACTCCCCCACTTCTGAGTGCTTACCTAGCGACTGGTGGCGATCTGCGGGGAGTCCTCGTCCAACTTATTATTTTAGTATTTGGCGTATTTTTCTACCTTCCATTTATGAAAATTTCCGATCGTGTGAGTGCTACTATTAGCAACACTGAATAATTCATGTCACATAGTACAATAAAAAGCAGCTAAAATTTAGCTGCTTTTTATTATGTTAACTCTCGTGGAAATAGCCAAATTTACTTTTTTTAGCATTTATGCCCTCTCTTCATTAATTAAAAGTTTTTTATACTTTTTATTCTTGACAGCTATTGGATTATCCTGTATCATATGAAATACATTAAAGGTCGTTTTGACTTTTTTAAGGAAGAAGGTTAGGGAAATGAAACGCTTTTTAGATTATATTACCCTTGATGCCCGCGGAATAAAAATCTGGTCCATCGTTTTTGGTCTCACTGGTACAATTTTCGCTATTATTTTAGGGATTCTCTTCTATAGCCCCGAGCAATCATTTATTCAAAATATTGTCCCCAGTATTTCTGTCCCGATTGGGTTTTTATGCGTCTATTATCTCGGACTACGAAAAAATATTGGGAATATCCTCGGCTTTATTGCTAATATCCTCGAATTCATTGTTAATACAGCATTTGGAAATTTTGGATTCTATATAAGTACAATCTATTATGGACTATCACATGTTTTTGGCTATATCGATTGGAATAAAAATCTTGATGCTGACAATAAAATAAAAGTTCGCGACCTTTCAAATAAACGGGATCTCTTCATTTTAGTCATTATGCTTATTTTCAGTACAATTTTTGTCTTTATTGCAAAAATTATTGGTCTCCTTCCATTTGAAGTAACATCATTTGCCTTTATTGGGAATATTCTTGTGATGTATCTTGGTATTGTTGCCCAAGGTACAATGATGCTCCGCTATCGCTACGCATGGTTTATCTGGATTGCAATGAACTGTTTTGCAATCCCCATCCAATTTTTAACGGGGAATTATGTTTATGGTATGATGTACTGCTTCTACCAGCTTAATGCATTCATTTGCTTATATGCACAGTATCATACAAGAGTTGAAAAATAGTTTCACCATCGGAAGGAGTTTTTATTCATGGATATCATTCAACAAAAAGCCTGCATCATTGGGCGTTTTAACTTTCTCCAACAAGCACATAAAGAGCTTTTTATTCATGTTATGGGTATTGCAAACCATATTGATATTATCATTGATACTCGTAATCCCGACCAAAGACCCTGCACAATTCTAGAACTAGAACAAGCAATTGGTAGTATCTTTTTGAATATTGATTTTCAGAATATTCAAATTCACACGTTTGAATCTGAACAAGCTGCAGCCAATATTATGCAAAAAATTGATGTCAACCTTATCTATAATCTCACATCCTCCCCTCTTTTCCCATCAGATAGTCCTACTATTTGTCCCTATTCTTTAAAAAAAATCCGTGAAATTGATAGCAAAATTTTTGACTTTCAGAAAAACTTTTCTGATATTGCAGTAGAATTTAAACGCTATGTTAATAAAAAAGTTGTCATTTCTGGTATTGAATCTTGTGGAAAATCCATTATTGTCAAAAAACTTGCAAGTATCCTTAGCACCACATCCTCAAATGAAGTTGGCCGTTTCTATTCTGATACCTATCTTGGTAAAAGGGAAACAACATTTCAGCCCAAAGATTTTGTCCATATCGTTATGGAACAGACACTCCAAGATAAAAAAGAAAATTTGCTTGCCCATAAATATCTTTTAGTTGATACTGATCCAATTGTTACACTCTATTACTTGGAATTATATCAAGAAGATATGATTGCATTTCTGGATAAGGAGGAGTACACCCAAGCAGTCCAATTCATCGAAACCCTTATTAAAAATTACCGTGAAAAAGTAGATATTGTTCTTTATCTTGAACCACATACTCCCTATATTGCTGATGGGAAACGCTGGAATGCAAATTTAGAAAAAAGGCTAATTCTTAATAATCGACTAAAATCATTCTACCAACGGTATGATATTCCCTTGAAAATTATCGATAGTATATCATATGACGATCGCTTTAACGAATGCTTAGCTATCATCAAAAATCTCTAAAAAGGAGTTGTTTTTATGCCCAAAAATAGTAAGTTTACTAAAAATCCAAAAATGTCTTTTGAAACAATGGCAACTGAGGATGATTTTATCGAGTGGTATCGTACAAAAGATTTGCCAACATATGAGAAACCATCCGTCACCGCTAATGCAATTGTTTTTGTCTATGACAAGTCTTTTGATAAATTAACACTCTTAGCCACAAAAAGAAAAAAACATCCCTACCAACATCATTATGCTTTCCCTGGTAGTTTTGTTTTGATGGATGAAACGAGTGATGAAACTATTTTAAGAACACTTATAGAAAAATGCCAAACAAAAATTAACCTCCTCGATTTGGAACAACTTTACACGTTCACGGATGTGCAACGTGATAGTAGGACTCGTGTTATTTCAATAACATATCTTGCTTTTGTCGAGGCAGAACAATTTAGCCAATTTTTAGCTCTTCCTCATAATGATGAAAATATTGACTTCATTAAACTACCTGAAATAAAGCATATCAATCTTGCATTCGATCATAATAAAATGCTTGATCTTGCGCTCACACGTATTATCAATAAAATGTATTATGAACCAGCAAAAATTTTACGCTTACTTGGTAGTGATTTTACAATTCCACAAATCCGACGGCTCTATGCCCAATTCCTCCAAATTCCTCCTGATGCAATTGATAATTCTAATCTCCGCAAAAAGATGCTTCCTTTTCTCCAAGAAACAGATAAACAATTTATCGAACTTGGTAACAAAAAACCAAGTAAATGCTATAGATTAAAATAAGACCTGCCTAATTTCTTAGCAGGTCTTCTTTTTTATTTAACGATATTTCCCTCAAGTAATACAAATGATAAATAGCTATCCAACTGTGATACAATTTCTTGATATTTCAGTTCGATTTCTTCAAATGTTATGAGCTGTAACCATTCTAATAAATCTTTTGGTGTTAATTGTTCATGTAAAAGGCGACCCATCTCTTGTGTCAAATACGACATATTATTCTGTCCTTGTATTTGACTCCCTATATGAAGTTTACGTACGCAATCAAATTGATCGCGTGTGATTGTTGCGCCCTCATACCAGCATTGTTTATATTTCTCAATAAAACCATTCGGATCTTTTGTTTTCACTTGTGTAAGCAAGAATGCATATTCTTTCTCATATGTTGCATAACAACTAATCCCCGTGTCCACAATATGTTCATCAACAAACTGATCATAATAAGGTGAAATATTGGAAAAAAGCATATCTAAAATAATATCAACAACCATCTCTTCGTAGATATGGTGCTTGAATCTATCTTTAACTACTCTAATATCTTTAAATATTGCACTCACATAATTTGTTTGTGCATCAATTTGTTTTTTCAATGCTTTTATTCCAGGAATTGTTTGATCCTCAACATCTTCCATCACAATATCCGTCTGCTTTTGATATGCTTTGAGTGCCTGATTTTCAATGATAGTTTTTTGAATAGTTTCCAAATCAAAATTTCCACTCATAATAAATTGCATATTTGAAGGATGGTAAAATGTCTCATAACAGGCATATAAATCTTCTTTTGTAATTGCATATATTGACTCAACTGTCCCGGCAATATCAACTCCCACAGGATGATTTGGGTAACTATGCCCTAGTGCGCAGCGATAGCCAATCCATGAAAATTGATCTTCATACATTTGAATTTCTTGTTCAATGATACCTTTTTCTTTTTCAACGGTTTCATCCGTGAATTGCGGTGATTGGACATAGTCTAGTAAAACTTTTGTTGCTTCCGCTGTATTCGTATTCGTTGAAAATATATACGCTGTCTGCTCATGAGATGTATAAGCATTTGCCGATGCCCCAATTTGAGAAAAAGCTAAAAAGACATCACTACCATCGGGTTGGTCAAACATTTTATGTTCTAAAAAGTGTGCAACACCATCAGGGGCAGTGTAAAATGCTCCCGTTTTAGGATACATAAAACGCCGATGAATTGACCCATAGCGTGTTGTAAAACTTGCATGCGCTTCATGGAAATCTGTATTAGGGATTAGACAAACTTGCATACCATTTTCAAGTGTTTTCATATAGCCTATTTGTGTAGATGTAATCGGTATTTTTTTCCAATTATTCATTTTTTGCACTCCCATCTGGTGATAGTATGAAGACTGTATCTTTTTCCCATGTTTTGGCAGCATCGATAATATTTTGAAGGCTAACACCTTCTATTGCCTCAATCCACTCAGAAATTGTTGCGATACCATTCAATTTGGCAAGCGTCCGACGGAGCATAATACAGCCTGTTTGTGTATCTTGAATAGATGTGATGCGGTGAACTGCCGTCAATTTGGCAATACTTAGTTCTTGTTCACTAATATTTCCCTCTTGCATACAGATTATCTGCTCATCAATAATTTCCTCAGCCTCCACTTTTTTGGATTCATCCACACCAGCATAGATATACATTGCCTGTGCATATGCATCCATTGTGCTGCTTGCATAGTATGCAAGTGATGCTTTTTCACGCACCTCTTGAAATAATTTTGATTGTGAACCTCCACCAAGCACATCAATTGCAAGCTTTTGCGCAATATATGTTTCTGATTCTATTGTTATAGGAATTGCATAACCAATATGCAGTTTTGTCTGTTTGATATCCTGAAATTCTTGGAATGTTTGTTTTTCTACACGGCAGATTCTTTTAGAATTTATCGCTATTTTAGCTATCGCTTCTTGCTGGATATTTGCAAATAGTTTATCAAACCGCAGAGAAAAATCATTTTCGCTCACATTACCAATTGCATAAATTGCAAGACTATCTTCTGCTAACATCCGGGTATAGCTTCTAAAAACATCGGTACTTGTTAACATGTCATAATCTGCAAGCTCACCATATGCTTTAATCGCAAATGGTGTATTTTCATACATTTTTTCAACCAATTTTAATTGCGCATAATGCATTTTATCATCATATAATTGGCTTATTTTTTCTTGCATCATTCGTTTTTCAACTTGAACAATCTGCTCTAAGAACACTTCATTTTCAAGTCTTGGTTTAAACATAACTTCCTGCATGCATTCAAAAATCGTATCTAAGGTATATGCCTCATCTTTTACTACAAGTGGATCAGCAAAAGTAAATTGGAATGTTATTTCATGGATACCACCATTTTTCCCAACGCCACTTCCAACACGTGCTGCATATAAATTTGCAAAATGGGCACGTGTTTCTCTCTTACTTGGAAACTCTTCTAACACACGAATAAGTGTCTGGCAGGCAAGATTTCGGACTGCTACCATTTTTTTATCTAGTATTTGCGAAAATGTAAATTCAACTGAGATGGTATCAAATTTTTTCGACTGTTCCAAATTATAAAAACGAACGGCATTTTTCTCGATATGTATCATTTATTCATTATCCTCTCACGACCAATAAACTGTTTTTTGCCTTAATATGTTCCAGCTAAGATTTCAAGGCCTACCATAATAGCATGACCATTTGATGTTCCAATACGCGTTGCACCAGCTTGAATCATTGCCATGACATCATCTTTATTACGTACACCACCTGATGCTTTAACTGCTACTGTGTCCCCAACTGTTCGTTTCATCAGTTCAACATCTGCAATTGTTGCACCGCCTGTGCTAAATCCTGTAGATGTTTTAACAAAACATGCACCACCCTCAACTGCTGCATTGCATGCTAAGACTTTTTCTGCATCGGTTAACAGACAAGTTTCAATAATAACTTTTACAAGTTTGCCACTCGCTGCCTCAACAACTGCTGCAATATCTGCAGTAACCACGTCTATATCCCCTGATTTAAGAGCACCAATATTGAGCACCATATCTATTTCAGTTGCACCATTTTTAATGGCATCTTTTGTTTCAAATGCTTTTGTTGCACTCGTATTTGCTCCTAATGGGAATCCTATAACAGTGCAAATTTCAACTTTTGCTTGTGCAAGTGCTTGCGCAGCTGTTGCAACCCAAGTTGGATTAATGCACACTGAAGCAAAATTATATGTTGCTGCTTCTTCACATAATTTAATAATATCGGCATGTGTTGTTTCTGGTTTTAGTGCTGTGTGATCTATATATTTATTTATTTCCATTTTTATACATCCTCTTCTTTTATTTTTATTTTTATAGTTGTTCAACATATTTACTTGTAAGTCTGCACATATTATCACTTAGTTTATTTGCAACTTCCATAACCTCTTCATGGTTGGGATTACTATTACTAAGTCCTGCTGCCATATTTGTAATACAACTCATAGCAACAACAGACATCTTCCCATGGCTTGCAACAAGTACCTCAGGTACTGTTGACATCCCAACAGCATCCGCTCCAAT
>BHER01000045.1 GCA_003864555.1 Erysipelotrichaceae bacterium
AGATTGAAGAATCCTTTGGATTTTTGCGCCAAATATCCATAAATTCTTGCTGTGTATCTGATAAATTTAATAGTGTATATAAATCATTAAAACCAGCAATTGTTTGAACTTCTACCTCTGCTATTTTAAAATTTTCTGTTGCTTGTTCCAAATCATAACCAAATATTGCAACAACACCTAACACATCAAATCCTGCTTTGCGAGCATAATCAACGCATGATAAAACACTGCCCCCAGTTGAGATAAGGTCTTCAATAATAACAATCTTTTGGCCTTTTTGAAAATCACCTTCAATAACCGATCCAGTCCCGTGATCTTTTGGTTTGGAACGGAAGTAGACAAATGGAAGCTCCAATAGATCGGCAACTGATGTGCCATGTGGGATTCCTGCTGTTGCTGTTCCTCCAATAATATCAACTGTAGGATATGATTTTTTGATGATAGCTTCAAGACCCAATGCGATATTTTTTCTTAATAAATAGTGTCCAAGTGATTTTCTATTATCACAATAAATTGGTGATTTTATACCGGATGCCCAAATAAATGGTGTTTTGGTATTTATTGAAATTGCCTGGATATCGACTAGCCCTTTTAAAATTTCCTGTGCTCGGGTTTTCATATGATATTCCTCCTCTTATATTTCGGTGCTGATTTTTTTATATGTTTGATAGGGTGTATCACTATTTGTAATAGAACGACCGATGACAATTTTTGTTGCCCCGTGATCAAATGCCTGTTTTGGTGTCATAACACGTATTTGATCGCCTATTGCATCCCCTGTTAATCGAATGCCAGGTGTAATGCAGATAAAGTTTGCATCATTTAAAAGATGCTTGATTGCAGGCACTTCATGTGGAGAACAGATGCACCCATCAATGCCCGCTTTATATGCCATTAAGGCATAGCGTGTGACAACATTTTCAAGGGATTCTGTGATCATGAGTTCATTTTTAAGCATATCTTCACTGATGCTTGTTAAAATTGTCACTGCTAATAATTTTGTATTAGTATTTTTGATAGCAGCAGCAGCAGCAGTAAGCATAACTTCTCCCCCACCTGCATGTATTGTGATGTATTCAACATCGAGATCTTTTAGTGTTTCAAGGGTTTTAGCAATTGTATTAGGAATATCGTGTAGCTTTAAATCGAGAAAAATTTTATGCCCTCGCGCTTTCAAATCGCGGATGAGGGGTTTACCTTCTTCATAGTATAATTCCATACCAATTTTCAAAAAAAGCGTCGTATTTCCAAATGGCTCTAAAAATTTGTATAGCTCGGTAGCATTTTTAAAATCGCAGGCTATAATAATATTGTGCATGTATAACACTCCTTTTATAGTGAACGACCGCGCAGGTCATTGATGTCTGTAATTCCCAACTGTGTTAGTAATTTTGGCAGTTCTGTAATTATCTCTGGCATAATAAAGGGATTATTGAAATTTGCTGTTCCAATGGATACAGCAGTTGCACCGGCACTGATAAATTCAATGACATCTTTTGCGCAACTAATCCCCCCCACACCAATTATTGGAATTTTTACTTGTTTTGCAACTTGGTGAACCATTCGAATAGCAATAGGCATGATTGCGGGACCCGAAAGACCACCAATTCCATTTGCTAAAATTGGTTTTCCTGTTTTAAAATCCAGGCGCATACCAACGAGTGTATTAATTAAACTAATTGCATCTGCTCCTGCCACTTCTACTGCTTTTGCCATGATAACAATATCTGTTACATTTGGTGAAAGCTTGACATAAAGCGGTTTGGAGCAAACTTTTTTGACAGCCTTTACAAGATTTGCTGCCATCTCTGGATCCGTACCAAACTGTAATCCCCCTTTTTTCACATTGGGACAAGAAATATTTAATTCAAGTGCAGCAACACTGTCAATATCCGCTAGTCGACGGGCAGTTTCAACATAATCTGCCTCAGCAGTTCCGGCAATATTGACAATAATTGGCGTAGCAAATTTTTCAAGCCATGGTATTTCAGTTGCTATAACTGCTTCCACACCAGGATTTTGTAAGCCGATTGCATTGAGCATCCCTTGGGGGGTTTCAGCAATTCTTGGTGTTGGATTTCCAAGTCTTGGTTCAAGTGTTGTTGATTTTACGATAAAACCACCTAGTAATGAGAGATCATACAATTCCGCTAGTTCGCGTCCATACCCAAAACAACCTGAGGCAGATAATATCGGGTTTTTGAGGTCTATTCCTGGTAATGAGACAGCAATATTTTTCATTTATTGTTCCTCCCTTGGGTTATGCAGAAGTACTGGACCTTCTTTGCAAAGACGAATATAGCCTTTAGCATTATTGGTACTTTTAATACAACCCATGCAAATTCCAATACCACATGCCATATGCTCCTCATAGGATAATTGCAGGGTACTTGTTTTGAATGTCTGCTCTATTCCTTGTAAAAGTGGTGCTGGACCACATGCAAAAATAGCATCAAAGTGTGCAGCTTTGGGGATAGCTGCAAAAACATTCCCAGCATACCCAAAACTACCATCATCAGTTGTAATATGTGTTGGTGTTAAAGCCTGAAAGGCATCGTATAAAAATATTTCAGCCTGTGTGCGGAAACCCAAAACGACTGTAATATGTATTTGAGGAAAGCTTGCTTTAATTGCTTGCAGCACCCCATAGAGTGGTGGAATCCCAACACCCCCACCGCAAATAAGAATATGGTCGTCATTCTTAAGCGTAGTTATATCAAAGCCATTTCCTAGAGGTCCAAGAACATCCAAGTATTCGGTCGCTTGATACGATGCAAGTTGTGCAGTACCAGTACCTAAAACTTTATAAATTATTGTCAGTTGGTTTTTATTTTTGTCAAAAGATGAAATACTAATTGGGCGTCTTAGATAAGAGTTGCGAATCTTAATTTGTAAAAATTGCCCCGGGTTCTGGATTTCTTGGACAATATCTCCTTCTAGTACACAGCAATAAACCTCAGCAGTTAGCTTGATATTCTGTATGATCTTTAGTTTTTTTCGTATCATATGAGTCCCTCACTTTCAGTTAGCAGATACGCCATTTTTTTATTTATAGTGGAATGATTGAAAATTTCAACATTTCCATTACTTGGACGATTGCCTCAAAAGTATCCAGTGATGTGAGGCATGCAATATTATTTTCGACTGCATGGCGACGGATAAGGAAGCCATCTTCGAGTGATGAACTATTATTGTCATTTGATACAGTATTGACTACAAATTGAACCCCACCTGCTTTTAACATATTAATGATATTTTTATCCGTTGCATCTTTTCTTTTATCAACTTCCACAACTGAAATTCCATTTTCTTTAAAAAATGCTGCAGTTCCTTTAGTAGCAACAATAGAATAGCCACAGTTTGCCATCCTTTTTGCAAGTTCACAGGCAGCAGATTTATGCTTATCATCCACAGTAAACAATACTTTCCCTAGGAGTGGGATTTGGATATTACTTGCAAGTAGTGCTTTATACAGTGCTTTTTCATAGACATAATCTGAACCAATAACCTCACCAGTCGACTTCATCTCAGGTCCTAGTGCAATATCAACAGAACGCAGTTTTGAGAAAGAAAATACGGGAGCTTTCACGTGAACTAAATCGGTTTTCTCCTTATATTCAGTATCAATTCCTTGTTGTTTGAGTGATTGGCCAATCATAATTTTAGTTGCAATTTTAGCAATTTGAAACCCCGTGATTTTACTTAGAAAAGGCACTGTTCGACTAGACCTTGGGTTTACTTCGAGAATATATAGTTGATTATCAAACAGGACAAATTGGATATTCAAAATCCCAATTATATGAAATCCTTTTGCAAGTAATTTTGTTTGTCTAATAATTTCCATTTTGATATCGTGGCTGATTGTTTGTGCGGGATAGACTGCAATAGAATCTCCTGAATGTACACCAGCTTTTTCGACATGTTCCATAATTCCTGGAATAAGGACATCAACACCATCCGAAATTGCATCAACTTCCAATTCTTTTCCTAGCATATACTTATCAATGAGAATTGGCTGTTTTTTATGGACGGCTTCAGCATTTTTCATATATTTTTTTAATTCAGTTAAGTTATAGACAATTTGCATCGCACGTCCACCAAGTACATAAGATGGGCGAATAATGACAGGGTACCCAATTTTAGTTGCAACGAGTTCTGCCTCAATTGTGTTATACACTGTTTGACCAACTGGTCGTAATAATCCGAGTTCTTCCAGAACTGCATCAAATTTTTCACGATTTTCTGCCATATCAATTGCCGCAACTGACGTTCCAAGAATTTGGACCCCAGCTTTTTCTAAATTTGCTGCTAAATTAATAGCAGTTTGTCCACCAAATTGAACAAAAACGCCAACAGGATTTTCAAGTTTTATAATATTATGGACATACTCAAATGTGAGCGGCTCAAAATACAATTTATCCGAGATACTAAAATCTGTTGAGACAGTCTCAGGATTACTATTGATAACAATTGCCTCATAGCCATTTTCACGCAGGGCCAAAACACTATGGACAGTTGAGTAATCAAATTCTACTCCTTGTCCGATTCTGATTGGACCTGATCCGATAACAATAACTTTTTGTTTTTGAGAGCGATGTGACTCATTTTCATATTGACCATAGGTACTATAAAAATACGGTGTTGTTGATTCAAATTCGGCAGCACATGTATCTACCATATGATAGACTGGTATAATATTATGTTTAGCTCGAAAATCAGCAATACTCATTTCATCCATTTCCCAAATCTCCGCCAAATAAGCATCACTAATACCATAGCGTTTCGCATTTTTTAAGATCTCAACATCCAATGGATTTGCTTTTAACTCACGGCTGATTTCAATAATATGTTGTAATTTTTCAAGGAAAAAACGGTCAATTCTGCCAGATTTTTCATATAATATTTCAATCGATATACCACGGTCTAATGCTTCTCCTAAAGCAAAAAGTCTTTGATCATCTACTTTACTTATTTTCTCTAAGAGTGCATCCTCACTTAAGTCTTTGAAAAGTGGCGTGATGAGATGGTATTCATTTAGTTCTAAAGAGTCAATCGCTTTTAGGAGTGCTTGTTCAATATTTTTTCCAATTGCCATAACTTCGCCCGTTGCTTTCATTTGTGTACCAAGTTGCCGATCGGCTGTAATAAACTTATCAAAAGGCCAACGCGGAATTTTTGCAACAACATAATCAAGACTAGGTTCAAAGCATGAAAATGTGGTATTCGTTACCGGGTTTTTAATCTCTGCTAAACTTAACCCTACTGCTATTTTAGCTGCTATTTTAGCAATTGGATATCCTGTTGCTTTGGATGCAAGTGCTGAGGAACGACTTACACGTGGGTTCACTTCAATAATGAAATATTCCATGCTACTTGGATCTAAGGCATATTGAACATTACACCCACCTTCAATTTTGAGGGCAGAAACGATGTTTAATGCCGACTTGCGGAGCATTTGATGTTCTCTATCTGTGAGTGTTTGTGATGGTGCAAAGACAATTGAATCTCCAGTATGTACACCAACAGGATCAAAATTTTCCATATTGCAGACAATAATTGCATTTCCAAGACCATCGCGCATCACCTCATACTCGATTTCTTTAAACCCTGCAACACTGCGCTCAACAAGGCATTGGTTAGATGGACTATTTTTAGTACCCGATTCAATAAATTTTTCAAGTTCAGGCATGGTATGTGCAATACCACCACCTGTCCCACCAAGGGTAAATGCAGGACGAATTATTAATGGAAAACCTTTAGCTATAGCAAACTTCTCAGCCTCGCCAAATGTATGCACAATAACACTATCAATAACGGGCTCACCGATTTCTTCCATCAAGTTTTTAAAAAGCATTCGGTCTTCTGCTTTATGGATTGATTCAAGATTTGTCCCGATGATTTCAACATCGTATAAAGCTAAAATCCCTTTTTCACCTAATTCAACCGCTAAATTAAGGGCCGTTTGTCCTCCTAGAGTTGGAATTAATGCCTGTGGCTTTTCTTTAGCAATAACCTGCGCAATAAAATCGACTGTTAATGGTTCCATATATACAACATCCGCAATCTCTTTATCCGTCATAATAGTAGCAGGGTTTGAGTTCATTAAAATGACTTTATAGCCTTCTTCTTTTAGTGAGAGGCATGCTTGTGTCCCTGCATAATCAAATTCTGCTGCTTGACCAATTACAATTGGACCAGAACCAATTACGAGAATTTTTTCGATATCACTTCTTTTTGCCATTTTATTTCACTCCTTCTATTATTTTTTGATTTGTCATACATTCTACAAATTCTGTAAAAATTGCATTTGTGTCTAGTGGTCCTGGTGCTGATTCTGGATGATATTGGACAGTAAGACTTGGAAATTTTTCATGTGCTAGACCTTCGACTGTTTTATCATTTAACGCATATTGTGTCATCACAATATTTGTGTGTTTTAGGCTCTTTTCATCAACTGCATAAGAATGGTTTTGCGATGTCATGACCACTTGATTTTTGGCTATATCTACTACTGCATGGTTCGCACCCCGATGCCCGAATAGTAATTTATATGTTTTGGCACCATTGGCAAGAGCATACAGTTGATGTCCCAAACAGATTCCTAAAAGTGGCAGATTGCCATCGAGTGTTCGGATTGTTTGAAATACTTCTTCCGGCATATGAGCTGGATCTCCTGGTCCATTTGATAGCACAACGCCTTTAGGATTATAAGATAAAATAATATGTGCAGGAGTATTGTATGGGACAACGATGATATCACAAGCTTTTTTTGTTAGTTCTGCAAGAATACTCTTTTTCATCCCAAAGTCGATGATAACAACTCTATTGCCACTTCCCGGTAAATGGTAGGTGTTTTTTGTTGAGACATTGCTAACATGGTTTTTAGGGTCAAATTTGGTAACTTGCTCTAGGCAGATAGCATCCGTTGCCATGTCAGTGGTAATCATACCTTTAATCGTACCGGCTTTTCGAATAATCTTTACAAGTTTTCTTGTATCAATACCTGCTATTCCGGGCACTTTTTGTAATTTCAAGAAGGCGTCTAATGACATGTTTTTTTGCCAGTGGCTTGGTTTTTTACAATATTCGCCCACAACAATACCGCTTACTCCTGCGGTTAAACTTTCAAAGTCTTCCGTATTGATACCGTAATTTCCAATCATTGGGTAGGAAAAAACTAAAATTTGTTGGTTGAAAGATGGATCAGTTATGGATTCTTGATACCCAGTCATCCCCGTTGTGAAAACAACTTCTCCTAAACAATCACCATCAAAGCCAAAATGCTCTCCTTCAAAAACCATGCCATTTTCTAAAATCAGCCGTGCTTTTTTCATATGCTTTTCTCCTTTACTTTTTATTTTCGTTTATATACAATTTCACCAGAAACAATCGTCTGTACTGGAAGACCAGTAACTTTTTTACCAATAAATGGCGTATTACTTGCCAAAGAAGCAAATGGTTTTCCAATTTTTGCTGACTTCGACAAATCAAGGATTGTTATGTCTGCTGGTTTACCTACTTCTAAAGTTCCTGTATTAAAGTTAAATATGGCGGCAGGTTTTTCTGTTAACCATGAAATAAGTTGTGCTAGTGTCCATTTTTGTGTTAAAACAAATTCAGTATATAAGAGTGAAAATGCATCTTCTAAGCCAATAATCCCAAATGGTGCTTTATCGATATCTTGTGCTTTTTCATCCTCATGATGTGGTGCATGGTCTGTTGCAATACAGTCAATTGTCCCATCTTCAAGCCCTGCAATTAAAGCAGCACGATCAGCTTTTGAGCGTAGTGGTGGGTTCATTTTAAATGCTGTGTTGACTGTTGTAATATCACCCTCAGATAAAATAAGATGATGCGGTGAAACTTCAGCACTTACATGAATTCCTGCTTTTTTTGCATCTCTTATCACACGGACAGATTCTTTTGTACTCACATGGCAGACATGGTAATGACAACCGCTTGCCTCAGCAAGTAGGACATCACGAGCAATTTGAACACTCTCGCAAATATTGGGAATTCCTCGGATATCTAACCTTTTGCTTACATCTCCATAGTGTACTGCTCCTCCCCAAATTAAACTATTATCTTCACAATGTGCAACAACTGCCATATTCAGTTTTTTGGCATCGTGCATTGCTTGATACATTGTATTAGCTGTTTGAACACCAACACCATCATTCGTAAAAGCGATACATCCAGCTGCTTTGAGTTTTTCAAAATCAACAAGCTCATCCGTTTTTAATGCTTTTGTAATGGCTGCATATGTTCGCACATGAACTTTCGCAGTCTTAGCAGCCTGTATGTAAAATTTTTCAACAACTTCTGCTGAATCCATGACAGGATTTGTATTTGGCATTGCGCATATTGTTGTAAAACCACCTTTTGCAGCCGCTCGACTACCTGATGCAATTGTTTCTTTATGCTCAAATCCTGGTTCGCGTAAATGGACATGAATATCAATAAATCCTGGCACAATATGTAAATTTTTACAGTCAATATCACCAGCACTAGCTTTAAAAAAATTAGGTGAACCAATTGCTGCAATCAGACCATCTTTAATATGGAGATCAACTTTAGTAAAGATTCCATTTTGATAAACTAATCCATTTTTCAATGTAAATTCCATTTTCATTCTCCTTATGCTGAACAACTATCAGCCTATTTTGTAAAAACCATTTCTAGAATTGCCATTCGGGCATATGTTCCGTTTGCCATTTGTTCAAAAATACGTGATTTAGCCGATTCGACTAGGGAACTTTCAATTTCAACATCACGATTTACTGGAGCTGGATGCATAATAATTGCATCCGCACGCATCGCTTTTTCTCGTGCTACTGTTAAGCCATATTTAGCTAAAAAATTCGTATTATCATGTGCTACCCCATGCCTTTCAACTTGGCATCGCAATAGCATAACTACATCAACTTTAGCGATAATAGCATCAAGTTCTGTATAGATAACATCCTCTACTGTTAAATCTTGCCACTCGATGGGTGCTGCAATAAATATTTTAGCAC
>BHER01000046.1 GCA_003864555.1 Erysipelotrichaceae bacterium
AAGCTAATAGTTACCTACAACGGTATATCCACAAACATAATGAACAATTTGCTCTTCCTATTAATCTTACCAATTCTGTCTTTGAACTGCAACATGATTCGTGTAATATTAATCATATTCTTGCTGTCGTTAATTGTAAAATGATATGGGACTGGAAAAGAAAAGACAAAAAAAGAGACACAATGTCAATCTCTTCGCTATAATTGTATTTGAACAACCAATAACAGTAAAGGAATTGATGACATTGAATCTCTTATTAAAGGATACCACATTTTACAAAAAAAATAAATATCTAACTGAAAAAGAATTAGAAATATTACAAACGACAGGTGTATTATTTTATCAAGATGGCAACTTCAAGAAGAATCAGAAGCCACTTGTTTTGAAATTGATTCTCCTCTTGCGGAAGTCTCGAAATACGATGTATCGTTATCTGAAACATTGCATTGTTGAACAACGTGATACGGACGAAAAGAGATATTACGCCTTCTCCGCCAACGCTCTCAAATCACACTTTCTCCGTGCGTCCACATCCAGTGCCTATCGCGGGAAATCAGAGGATGCTGCCGAGTTCATCCAGATCATCGATATGATTATTTTAAGTGATAAAGCAATTGGGAAGAAGACTTCCCCCGAGCAAGCCTTCAATCTGTTTGAGCGTTATCTCCAACCTGTCCCGCGGTACGCCCGTATGCAAAAAATATGCCTCAAGACTTACTATACATATGTACGGCATGAAAAGACACAAGTGAAATTGATGGATTTACCGGAGATAGTATCACGCAAGACTGCTGTTATACGCCCAAGGAGCAACACTTCAACGAAAGGGACATCCATTCACGAGCGAGGTTTTTCGCTTGCGGATACAAGTGAATTTGGACATTGGGAAGGTGATTCCGTTATCGGGGTTCGCGATGGTCAGCACAAAGTTCTCTTCACGATGGTCGAACGGAAAACAGGATATGCCATCACACTCCTCATTCAATCAAAAAAATCAAAGCATGTGCGTTTTGCTCTCAACAAATTAGAGCGACAGTTTGGCTCACAATTTAAGCATGTATTCAAAAGTATAACCTTCGATAATGGAGGTGAATTCTCTGATCCACACGGCTTTGCAAAATCAGTTTTCACCGGGCAAAGAACATGTATATTTTATGCGGATTCTTACGCCTCCTACCAACGCGGAATGAATGAACGTTACAACCGCGAGATAAGACGCTATATCCCAAAAGGGCGTATCTTTGATAACCTCAAACAGAAGACTCTGAATCGATATGTTTCATTCATAAATGACCGCTTACTCAAACGACACGACCTCCAAAGTCCCAAAGAACTATTCCATACCGAACTCGAACTACTTGCGCTCCAACTAGACAAACTGCTCAGATCAGCCCACGCCGCGTGAGACAAAAATGAGTGAATAGTTTCGCCTTCGGCTCTCCTATTCACTCATTTTCACACGGTTCTACTCAATTTATAGCGATTCTGTCCCATATCACTTTACAATTTAGGGATTCAAGATTAGGTGTAACTATTCTTCCCTTCTTTTTTGATTTATTAATCCATGCTAAAAAAAAGAAAACTTATATTATAAGTTTTCAATTGTTAATTTAATACGTTGTATCGTTTTAGCTTTCCCGAGTAATTCAATAGCAAGTGGTAGCTCTGGTCCATGCATCATTCCTGTTGTTGCAATGCGTGTGGGCATAAATAAAAGTTTTCCTTTTGTGCTCGTCTGTTTCCCCGTAAGCTTGATAACTTCTTTAATTTCCTCGCCTGTGAATACAACAAGCGCCATCAAGTTGACAACAAGTGCCTCAAGCATTGTTTTAACACCCTCTTGTGCCAAAAATTCTTTTTCTTCTCGATTCAAGATAAAATCCTCGACAAAAAATAGCTCTGCAAGTTTTACAATTTCAGCTCCATATGACATTTGATTATGGAATAATGCTACCAGTTTTTCAACCCACTCTGCAGACTTTTCACTCAAATCATAGTTTTTTTCTAGATGTGGACGTGATAACTTAACAATCTTTTCTAGAGATGCAGCTTTTACATAGCGGTTATTAATCCACTCAAGTTTTTGCACATCAAACATTGCTGGTGCTGAGCTTAGACGGCTTGCATCAAAGATTTCACAAAATTGTTCTTTTGAAAAAATTTCTTCTTCACCTTCTGGTGAAAATCCAAGTAATGCGATGAAATTAAATAATGCCTCTGGCAAATACCCTAAATCGGCATATTGTTCAATAAATTGAAGCACTGATTCATCTCTTTTTGAGAGTTTTTTGCGGTTTTCGTTGACGATAATTGACATATGACCAAATGTTGGTGCATTAAAATCAAGTGCCTCATATACCATGAGTTGTTTAGGTGTATTTGAAATATGTTCCTCACCTCTAAGGACGTGGCTGATTTCCATCAAATGGTCATCAATAACACAGGCAAAATTATATGTTGGAATTCCATTATTTTTTACAAGCACCCAGTCACCAACATCAGCAGATTCAAAACGAATTTCTTTTTTTACCAGGTCATTCCAAGCATATGTTTTCCCCTCAGGTACACGCATTCTAATTGTAAAACTGCGACCTTCTGCTGCAAACTGAGCTTTTTCACTTTGCGTAAGATTACGGCATCGTCCATTATAACTTGTTGCCACAACACCCTCTGCTTGTTGACGCTCTTTTTCAATTGTTAACGCATCAGATGTACAGTAACATTTATAGGCAAACCCTTTTTCAATCATTTCTGTTGCATATTTTTCGTAGATATCTAGGCGATCGAGTTGTCTATATGGACCATATTTTCCCCCTCTATCTGGCCCCTCATTCCATTCTACTCCCAACCAATTAAGGTATTTTATTTGTGAATCTTCTCCACCTTCAACATTTCGCGCAGTATCTGTATTTTCTATCCGTAATACCATTTCTCCTTGGTATTTTTTGGCAAATAAATACACATACATTGCCGTTCTCGCATTCCCAATATGTAGATGTCCAGTTGGACTAGGTGCATATCTTACTCTTACATTTTTCACTTAAATCACGCTTCCTTTTTTTATTTCACGGGGTATAAAAATGGCAGTGGTTCGTTTTTTGCTAGTGCTTCTTGCACCGCTTCAAAAAATGCCGCTTCTATTTGATTTATCCCATGTATTACCATATTTTTTGTTGTAGTTGCTTCTAAATATCCAAGTTCCTGTTCTAGTACCGCAATATAATACCATTCTAGCATTCTATTTGGGTATTGGGCTACATCTTTTTTAAGAATATCTAAAGCTTTTTTGGGGTCTTTGTCAAAAATAATACCTGTATGATAGCAGTATGCCACCATGCAGTTAAATTTTTCGTGGTCATTTTTACGTTTTAGACCCTCGTGAATCAATTTCTCTGCCGCTTGCTCTGAAACATGCGTTCCTATTCCCTGCAAATGCGCATGGATTAGTTCTACTGTTGCACAAAAACAAAGATTTTCTTCTTTTTGCATCTCATATGCCTTGCTGAGTAATTCAAAGGCTTTTTGATTGTTAACATCTTCGCCCTGGTGCTGTTCTACTTTTGCAAGTGATTTTAGTACGCAGCTATTTTTGCATACTGCATAGGATTTTTCATAATATATCTTCGCTTTTTCTGCATCTTTTCGCAATATTGCAAAATCCCCAAGAAGGCGATTGGCATCACAATCATTTCTATCTGCTTCGAGCATTTTTACAATAATATCCTCCGCATTTTCATACTCTTTTAATACAGCATATGAAAATGCTAAGTACATCCTAATGACACCAACTTCTGGTTTCGCGCTGTGTGCTGCCGCTAAATCTGCTGCTGCATTTCGATAATCTTCTAAATAATAATACGTAAGTCCACGTCCAAATTGAGACTGGAAATAGTATTCATCCTCTAGTTCCATTGCCTTATTGAAAATTTCAATTGCCTGGAGATAATCTGCCGGTTTTTTCCCATCACGGTAGAGTGTCCAACCACACATCATAAGACCTCTCCCCCAAGTTGGGTTTCCCTCTATTGCTATTAGAAGATCTGCTGCCGCTTGTTTGTAGTCAGCATTTTCATACTGTATCAATCCACGTCCCATATGAGCATAACTATTTTCCGGACCTGATATCAACTCTATCGACTTATTAAAATCAGCCATTGCCTCTTCATTTTTGCCTCCGTATTCTGATATCTCATAGAAGCTCCAACCACGCTTTTCATATCCTAATGACCACTCTTTATCTCCTTCAAGTGCAATGGATATATCTGCTACTGCTTCTTCATATTTTTCAAGCTCATAGTTTACAAATCCACGCCCCCCATACGAAAAAGTATTATCTGAATCATCTATTGCAATTGCTTTATCAAACTGCTTTTTTGCTTCAAGATAGTCATCCTGGTTTTGGGCAATCCGATAGAGTGACCAGCCAAGTGTTGCATAGCCTCTTGCCCAGCCAAAATTTTCTAAAACGCCTATTTGTAAATCACTCGCTGCTGAAGCATACTCTTCTTGCTCATAGTATGCAAGTCCTCGCACTACATGAGCATAACTATGGACATCCTCGCCCATAAGCTCAATTACTTTGCTAAAATCAGCAATCGCAAGCTCCATTTTATTCTGATAATAGGGGATTTCAAAAAGACTCCAGCCACGCTTACCATAGCCTTCAACCCATGTTGTATTCTCCAATAGCCCAATTGACAAATCTTCAATTGCCAGATCATATTCTTTCAACTCACAATATACAAGCCCTCGTCCTCCATGAGCGAACGGGTATACTTCCTCACTTATTTCGATTGCTTTATCAAAATAACTCTTTGCTTTTTCTAGTGTATCTAAATAATAATGAGTCCACCCAAGATATGCATAGCCCTCAGTCCAATTATCATAAGCCTCAACTATTGCTTCTAATTGGTACTTTGCTTCTTCATACTTTCCTAAAAAATAGCTACTAATACCAATCCCACTACGCGTTTCTAATATTTCATCTCGATTGGTTGCAACTTCAAGTGTAGCTTTGAAAAAATCATATGCTTCTTGGTTGCGTTCGAGATCATTTAATGCCCACGCACTATTTAGTAGTGCTTGCGTATTTTTGGGCTCGAGTATGAGCATTTGCCCTGTAATATTTAAGGTTTGTTCAGGACTTTTAACATATTCACGCGCAAGGATGAGTGCATTTTCCAAATAATCCATATTTTCTGGTTCAACTAAAATTGCTTGTGTCATTAATTCTAGTGCCTCAGTAAATTCTTTTTTTTGAAATTTATCTTTTGCTCGTGCTTCAAACAGCGTGCTTTCTAAACTCATTTGAAGATACCTCCTATATATAAGGTTATTTTTGTTCTTCTGTTCGTGGTTTCATATGTGGGAATAATAGAACATCACGAATTGATGGTTGTCCAGTTAGAAGCATAACAAGGCGATCAATTCCGATCCCAAGTCCTCCTGCTGGTGGCATTCCGTATTCAAGTGCTTCTATATAATCCATATCAACAACTGCCGCTGCCTCATCGTCACCAGCTAATGCAAGTTCAACTTGATGTTTGAATCGTGCTAATTGAATAATTGGATCATTTAACTCACTAAAAGCATTTCCATACTCACGGCCAAGAATAAATAGTTCAAATCTTTCCGTAAAACGAGGATCTGCACTATTTTGTTTTGCTAGGGGTGAAATTTCAACCGGTTGCCCATACACAAATGTTGGATTCGTAATTTTATCTTCACAGAAAAATTCGAAAAATTCATTAATAATATGACCAACACTTATATGATGTCCCTCAATTTTAACCTGATGTTCTGCTGCTTTTGCAGTTGCCTGCTCAATAGTCATCTCTTCAAAAAAATCAACGCCCGTTACATCTTTTATCATATCAACCATATGGATACGTGCCCATGGTCCAGCCATTGATATCGTTTTTCCATCATATTGAATTTCTAGTTCCATTTCCAATTTTTGCATAACAGATTGGATAAGTCGTTCAGTAAGCTCCATCATATCTTCATAGTCAGCATATGCAATATATGTTTCAAACATCGTAAATTCAGGGTTGTGACGAGGTGACATGCCCTCATTTCTAAAAGTTCTGCCGATTTCATAAACTTTTTCAAATCCACCAACTAGTAAGCGTTTCAAATAAAGCTCTGGTGCAATTCTCATATAGAATCGCATATCTAGTGTATTATGATGTGTCATGAAAGGACGTGCTGATGCTCCTCCTGCAATTGGGTGGAGGAGTGGTGTTTCAACTTCCATGAAATCACGAGCTTCTAAAAAGTCACGGAAAGCTGCAATAATTTTACTACGCATAACAAATGTCTCACGCGCTTCTCCATTTGTTATCAAGTCAAGATAGCGACGGCGATAACGCTCTTCGATATCTGTCAAACCATGGTATTTTTCGGGTAATGGGCGAATTGCTTTTGTTAGATGTGTAAACTCCGTTGCACGAATTGATAATTCCCCCATATTAGTTTTAAAAATTTCGCCTTTAACACCAATAATATCTCCCAAATCTGCTGCTAAGAAAATTGCGTACGCATCCTCACCAACAATATCTTGTTTGACATATATTTGAATTATTCCATCCCCATCTTGAATATTTGCAAATCCAGCTTTCCCTTTGCCTCTTTTAGTCATAATACGACCTGCAATACTTGCTGTATGTAAGCCCTCTGCTAAGCGCTCTTTATCTATTTGATCAAATTTTCGATGTAATTTCTCACTTGTTGCTGTTCTCTTATATGCAGCACCAAATGGAGCAATTCCTTTTTCACGTAATTGCTCCATTTTTTCTCTTCTAATTATTTCTTGTTCATTTAGTTTTACTACTCTTTCGCTCATGTTTTTTTCTCCTCTATATTTGAAATATATCCTAAAATATTTCCTCTTCTATTTTAATGCTTTCGGCTTTTTTTTAAGAGGCATCTCACACTCACTCCATTTTATCACAATCAGCGATTAAACTAAAGCAGATAGCTTGGGATTTAAAGGACTTTTCTTCACATTTTTTCGCTTTTTTATAAAGACTATGCTCCTCTTTTTAGCGATTGCTTTTTTTCCAAAAGCGGAAAACAGTATATGCTAAAAAAGCAATCGCTAAAAAGACCATGATACCACTATATGAAGCAAAATACCGTTCGACTACTGGCCATTGTGCACCTAAATACACACCAAGATAGACTGCAATAAGGGCCCATGTAAATGTCCCACTAATTGTTAAGCCTAGAAATGTCCAAAAGTTCATCCGAATCATACCAGCAGGTAGCGATACAACGCTGCGCACACCAGGTATAAGTCGACAGAAAAAAACGACTACTGCCCCTTTTTGGTTAAACCAGCCACGGATTTTCAAAACGTCCTTTTCTTTAACTGGTGAGTATTTCCCCCATTTTTGTAAAAGTCGCATCAGTCGCTCAATATCTAAAAATCTTCCAACGCTATAAAGTATTACGCCTACAATAGTTGATGAACATGTAATGCACAAAATGATGATGGGTGCCTTTAATTCAGTATATGATGTCATAAATCCACTAATTACGAGTATAATATCGGATGAAATTGGAGACATTTCAATTAGCAACACCAGTCCTAAATAGCCATATGCGTCCACAAATTGTTGAACAACTGATTCCATTTATGTTCCCCCTAAAAAATTATCATTCATAAAATTATAACATATTTTGGAGAATTGTTCTACCATTAAAAAAAATGGCGGGTTCCCCGCCATTTTTGCTTTATACTATTTTACCATTTTCTACATAATCAAGACTTCCAATTTCGAAGAATTCCCAAACTCCATCTTTATAGATTATTTTGGTCACACTTGCATTTTTTAATCTTGTTCCATCTTTTTCACCATTACTTAAGACATCAACAATAGCACTAATGCTTAGGCCATGTGATACAAGTAAAACATTTCCACCACCATTTTTGCTAACTTCTTCTGCAACATCCTCCATACCTAGTTTGAGACGCTCGCTAATTGTTGCATAATCTTCTGCGGGCCAATTTTTTCCATCATTTTTAGTTTTGTCCAGTGCTGCTACACCATCAGCAAAACTCTGTGGTGTGAAGGTTTCCATCCACTCATCTAATGTTTTACCTTCTGATGTTGCAATGTCTTCCCACATTGTATGGTTTAAGTCACCCTCGTACATTCCAAAATTAAATTCTCTGAATCGCTCATCTGTTATCAATTTTATTTTTTCTTGACCACTTTCTTTCAAAGCAATATGTGCTGTTTGGACTGATCGACCACTATCGCTACTATATGCTGCAACAAAAGGAGTTTCTTTGAGTCCTTTTCCTAAAAACTCAACAACTTCTATTCCTTCTCGTGTTAGCACAGCATCAGACCATCCTTGTACACGATCAGTTGTATTCAACATTGTTTTACCATGCCGCGTTAGATAAAACACGACTTCTCCAGTTTTAGCTTGTGCTCCTTGTGCACAACTACTTAAACCTAAGGTTAAAACTAAAAAACCAACAAAAAATGTTACTACTACTTTTTTCATATTCATCATCCTATCTCTTTAATTTCTAGTAGATATCATAAAAAAAAAC
>BHER01000047.1 GCA_003864555.1 Erysipelotrichaceae bacterium
TTCATATGGGTTTCTCCTCATCTTTTTAACTTTTACTTACTTGTAGACTGGTTCGGAACTTCGCTGCTGTCCAGATATTTTTTTGTAAACATATCTGCTTTGAACTCTTGTGGCTTAACACCTAGTATGATAATATTATACACATGCACTGTTAAGTTATTGTTAATTCCTAGCATTTTTATAAAAAAAAACAACATTTTTCATGTTGTTTTTCTGAATCTAGTTATTCCTCATATAGTGTAGCGGACAAAAAGTAGGCGTCCACGATTCATCCCATACACCTCATCACTCCGTTTGATAATATCATTATCCTCTGAAAAATAGATTAAACAATGTTGTCTCTTATCCAGTAGTGCAATTTTATTTTCAAGGAGCTCCTGCGCAAATTGATCATCTAAACTCGCCAAAGGACTATCAATAATTATGACTGGTGTTGGCTTGACAAAAAGCTTGATGATTGCTAGTCTGATGCGCATATTTTGTCGTAGTGTTATAACTTTCTTAGCTGCCATTTTTTCATCAATTCCGATTTCAGCAAGCATTGCAAGTATCTGTCTTTTTGTTTGTTTTGTGCCACTAAAAGCATTCTGAATTTCAATATTTTCAACTACTGTATGATTTTCAAAATGGTTTAATTTTGTGCGTAAAAGACTTATCTGTGATGTACTTGTATTCTTCCCATACTTATTTTTTTTTACGTATTTAAAATCATATCGCCCCTCAGTTGGTTTGACAATACGTGCCAAAATTGCAGCAAGTGTTGATTTCCCTGACCCGCTTGCACCCAAAATTGTATAAAACCGCCCTTTTTCAAAGACAACGGAAATATTGCGTACACTGTAGGTTTCAGCATGTTTATAGCTAACTTCAGCAAGTTTAATCATTATCCCACTCCTTATCGTCAATTGCTTCAAAATAGCGTGCTTCATAGTTGGAAATATACTGTAAAATCACTTCAATTACTGTTACAAGTAGTAGTAAAATTGTGATTGCTCCAAGGACAAAAAATGTTATTTTGAGTCCATCTATATGCAATAGAATATCCGTTTCAAAAAAATACCTCTGCCCAATGTTAATTGGTGCATACGCTTCTTGCAAGAATTCCCCCACGCCAACATATGTCCTCTGAAAAATTAGAATACCAACAGCACTCCCTAAAAAAATGACACTGTATGCAATCAGCATACGGAAAATTATAAGTTGCTTCCAACTCATCCCATTAAGATATAGCATAAGTTGCGTATTCATATTTTTGCGGTAGAGAAACCAGCTAAGTAACCCATATGCAATAGTTGCAACAAGTATAATTAACCCACCACTTGCAAGCAGTCTTTCACCAAAAACTTGCTTCCGCTCTTTTTCAGTAACCATGCTTTGTCCTCCCACTTGGAGTATCCGTTTTTGAGCAGTTGGGCTCATCCACTTTTTCTGTTTCAATATTTCTTCAAATTGGTTAAAAGATGTATTCTCGATTGCACTATTTCCAACGATATCCGTTCGTGAAAAATCAACTTTCAAAAAGTCAATTCCTCCCATTTCATGAAAATCACTTATATTTACAAAAAGTGTTGGAATACCCATGTCCTCATCAAAACTGCTAAAATTTCCCGTGATCTCGAGCATGTTTTCGAGTCCATTTAGCCCCTCATACGTCAGTCTGTCTCCATGCTTAATTGGGAATTCAATCGCCAATTCATCTGGAGCAATATCGTGAAATACTTCTCCATTATTTTTGGGGAAATAGCCCTCCACTGCTACAAAATTAGGTAGATTTTCTGGGTCAAGGGGTGTTTCAACATACATAAGCTGTCTACGATTTGTTCCCTCAGAACCAATATACACCCCTTTACGTAATGACAAAGTTTGCTCCGGATAGTCTGAATTATTTAAAACATCCGTTAATAAAGCAGCTACATCCTCAGCTGGTCGTTCTAGTTCGTACTCCGTTGCAATTACCTCGCTCATATTCCTCTCATCATAGCGTCTAATATAGTAATTGATCTGCCGCACTTGAACCTGCTCAATATAACCAAATGATAGTCCCATAACAATGATTGCGCATAATATAGCTTGCAATAATAGAATTGATCGGTATTTACTCAGTAGCCATATTTTCATTAAAAATGCTCTCATATATGCTCCTCCCCATCAGCTGTTATTGCTTTTTGAGGAACTGGTAAAACCATATAGAATTCGGCACCTTTTCCCTCTTCACTTTCTGCTAAGAAAAACCCTTGGCATAATGTGCAAACATGCTTAACTAAATTCAACCCAATACCATAGCCATCTTTTTTAATATTAGAAATCCGATAGTTTGCTTTGAAAATTTTCAAGCTGTCCTTTACTGAAAATCCACTACCACCATCTTTAACAGCCAAAATAACACTTGCTTTTTCTACTGAAAGCTCAACGCTTACTCGTGATTGTTCACCATATTTTATTGCATTTTCAATCAAGTTACTCACTGCTCGCTCAAGCCAGAGCTCGCGCCCGCGCACGATAAAACTTAAACTATTATCAAATACCAACTCAATATTAGGATATATCTTCTTATACTGATCAATAACTTCTGCACACAATAACAAAAGATCTATTTCATTTTCTAAAAACATTTCAACTGAGGCAGTAAGCGTCAATATATCATCTAGTGCAACTGTCATCTTGTCAACATCTGCAAGTAAAGTATCATCAGCTTGCAACTGTATTTTCGCACGTAAAATGGCAATAATATTTTTTTGTTCATGAGCAATATAGGCTGAAAGACGCACATAATCATCTTTTGAGACATCTAATTCTTCTTTTATTTTTTGCATCGATATACTAACTACGTGGCTTTCTTCATTTAGGTTAATTTTTTTGCGATTATCTAACTGCGATCGCCAAATTTGAAAACAAAAAAGTGCTAATAAAAAGACAATTATAAATGAAAATAAATAGGTGGATAGCTCGACAACCATATCAACTATCCCAATCTCGTTTTGTTTAATGCTGCCCTCACCAAAATTAATAATTGCAACATTTGATGGGGCAATGACATCAAATAAATAGAAAATGAAGGTAATAGCCATTGCGTACCAAAAAATACCAATCAGTGGTAATTTCGTTTTCTTCCTATTTTTCACAAACGATACCCTCTTCCTTTAATAGTCTCAATAATTTTTTCTCCCGAGACGCTTTCTGTTTTCTTCCGTAAATTAGCGATATGCACACGTAATACGGATGATTGTGGATCTGCATCCTCGCCATATATCTGGTCGCTTATTTCTTCTTTTGTGACAATTTGTGGACTTTTGATTGCCAAGAACTCCAAAATTTCATATTCTTTTGCAGATAAGAGGACTTCAACTCCTGAAATGGTTACTCTTTTTGCTTTCGGATCTATTTTTAAATTTTTATTCATAATGATTGGGTTTGCACGACCTTGGAAGCGACGGACAACTGCACGAATTCTTGCATTCACTTCTAAAAAGTCAAAAGGTTTCGTGACATAGTCATCCGCACCAACATCTAGTCCTAATGCACGTTGTTTAATTTCATCCCGAGCACTAATAATCACAACGGGTGTTTGAATATTTTCTGATCGTAGAAATGTCAATATCTCAATCCCATCTTTATCTGGTAAATTCAAATCAAGTAAAATGGCATCATACTGATGGATGAATGCTTTTTCTTCACCTTCCATTCCAAGATTGCTTACATCAACAATCCAACCCTCACGCTCTAAACCCTGTTTCATAATCTGTGCTAATTGTCTATCATCCTCAATAATAAGTAATTGCATCCTCGACATCTCCTTATCGTCTTTTTATCTCTTATTATAGCATGTCTATGTTAAATTCTAGTTAACTTTCCAACTACTCTTTTACCAAGTTTTCCACTTAGCCCACCTATTTTACAAAAACCTGGATATTATGTTATAATTTAAATATCACAATATATGAAATGAGGAAAACTCGATGCACAAAAAAGATTATGGTTTTTTGCCTTATGCACTAGTCAATACTGCTGCATACTTACCATATATACTCTTCTATATCATTGGTAAAACAGTTTATAGTAATGAGCTTGCACTCTTACCTATGCTTGTTTTCTATATATTCCGTTATTCTGGTACTTTCCTTCTGGGAAGCTTCGATATTTTTGATCAGCGCTCAGCACAATCGCTTTTAAGATATTCGATGATTGGCTGTGCTTTTTCCTGCTTTTTAGGCTTTTTGACTCCTTTTCATCCTTATTTTTTATTAAGTTGTGCAACTATTTTTGGAATTTGTAGTAGCGTCCAAACACCACTCTATACAGCTATGCGCATGCGTCAGAAAAAAGACCTGCCCATTGCTGATTCAAAAAACTATCTCCGGAATACTGCCATTACGATCGCTACGATTTTCCCACTTTTTGCACTATTAACATATGCCGGGTTTAGCCGTTTTAGCGCACTCCTCTATGGTATTTTATATATTTGTTCCTATTTCATTATTCCCATTCCTACTGAGCATACACCCATGTCACAATTTAAACCACATCGTGTTGTGATCCACTGGGATTTCCTTGCACTATTTTTACTCACAGCACTGCTACTTTTCTTTGCAAAATCAACACAATTTCAAGTTGGAAATACAACATTTATTTTAGCCTTATTTTTTTTCCTAACCTTTCCAATTTTCATTCCTCTCCTCTCTTCCAAAATTAAGAAAAAAAATTACTTTGAACCCGAAATTTTCTATATTGTTGCATTAAATGGGGCAATTGTTAATCTTTTTTTCCTTTATGGTTCTGCATACAGCCTGACATTTCATTCACTTTTTTTCTTAATTTATAGTATTTATCTCAGCTACTTTATCGGCATGCTTATTGCTTATAGTGTAGGGGATAGGCTTCTTAAAAAATTATACTTCCCCAATCAAGTTCTCTTTCTTGTTGCCCTCAATTTCATTGCACTGCTGTTTTTAAATGTTGGACCAATCATCTGGATATCTGGTCTTTTCATTGGGTTTTCAAGTACAATTTTCCTTAAGCGGTTTCATGCCCATATTGCGAAAAAAACAGATGAGAATCTCGACCTTTCTATTTTACTTATCAACCGCTGGGGAAAAATTGGGAGTATTTTTAATCAGACATTCCTCCTCCTATTGCTAACACTGCTCATCAATGTTTTTAATATTCAGGGAGCACCCCTCGCCCTTATTCTTACTGGAAATGTTGTTGGTAGTGTTATCCCAATTCAACATCTCCTCCAAGCAGCCGTTGCAATTTCTAGTATTATCTACACAATTGCCCTTGTTATTTGGTATAGTCGGCTACGAATTGATTTACGAACAAGTTTACTTGAATAGCAAAAAAAAAGATGTATATACATCTTTTTTTAATACCTTTTTAGTAGCTCTTTCATATATACACCTACACCATTTTCGGTATTACTAGCTGTTTGTTCATCTGCCATTGCAATTACCTCGGTTTTAGCATTTGCCATTGCAATTCCCGTTTTAGCAACTTCTAGCATTTCGATATCATTTTCATTATCACCAAATGCAAGTGTTTGCGCTAAGTCTAAACGCCCCATTTTTTGTAGTTGCTCTAGTGCATGCCCTTTTGTATTTCCTCTTGCCATTATATCAAGTAAGCCTGTTGCGGAAGATACAATCGTAAGCTTGGGGTCTTGTAATTCCACCCGCATTCTTTCAAGCTTTTGTTCATCGGGAATAATCACCAAAATTTTGAGCACCTCGGTCAACTCTTTTTTTTGCATGATACTCGGACCAATAAACAGGGGGATTTGATTTCTAGGTGTAAGGCTTTTATTGAGTTCCCTAAAATAAGCAATGCGGTTTGTATCTGTTAAACCACTCACGCCTTTTGGTAAGTATAAATGAAAATCGAGTTCTTCTTTTTGGAGTATTGCAATAATCTGCTCTATTTTTTCAATCGGCATATAACTGGCAAAAAGTGGCTCTTTTTGCCCGTATTCCCGAATAAGTGCACCATTACAAGATATAATTGGCATTGTAAGCCCTAACTCTTGCTGATAGCCATAGACCATATAATCTAATCTCCCTGTTGCAATCCCAATATGTATATCGGCCTGCTCTATTGCGGGCATCAATTTTTTTAATAGTTTGTCAACGCGATTTTCATCATCTAAAAGTGTTCCATCCATATCGCAATAAACTGTTTGTCTTTCCACTATTCTACCTCCTCAAAATGATAATTTTTTTTGGGCATTACTGCGGACCATTCCACCATTTTTAACCCATTGATCAATACTGAAAATGAGTGGGATATGTGACATATCTTCCGCCGTTGCAACTAAAAAGATAATATAAATTTTGGCTTCTAGGTGTTGCCCTTTTTCCTCATACGCTAGCTCTATCCCATTTTCAATATAAATTGCACTAATTCCCTGAATCTGTGAACCACTTTTATAATGATGATGGAGTAAAAGGCATCCTGTTGCAATCGTATTTGCCAAGATATTTGTTGTCAGTTCCTGTTTTATTATTTGAGTATAGCTTTTCTCAATATTCCCATTTTTAATAAGGGGTGCGGCTAAAATATCAATAGCCGTATCCAGTGTCACTATCTCTTTTTCATGAAAAATATATCGTTGTTGCAAATAATGTGATAGTTTTTTTTCAACTATCTCCCCTGCCATATTTTCATGTTCATGTAGGGTTGAAAAAATCGCACGGATACATGCTGGTGTTACATTGCGCACATCTATACCATATTCTTTGAATACTTTGAGTAGTCGTTTTTCAATTTTGGGGTAATTTTCATCACTCATATCATTTTTACAAATACTAAATAAACGCCAAACATCACTTTCACTCAAAATGGCATGTACTAATACTGTTTGCCCCTGGTGGTGGTTATAGTGTAATTCTGTTGTAATACAGAACTGTACCGCCTCTTCTAGTTTAGCTGCCTGTTCCGTTGTCATAATATCAATAATCGTAAATTCAGGTAAAATTTGCTGTATTTGTTGGAAAAAAATCCCACTCACACCAATACCTAAATTTGATACGAGTATGATTTTTTGTTGCTGTACCCGCTTGTTATTTCGCATAAGATAACTACCGAAATGCACCGCTAAATAAGCAATCTCATCATCATTTACTACCAAATCTAAATATTTTTCTAAATAAATACTTGCCTCTTTTGTGATACGAAAAATATCAGGATAGCGTTCCATCACATTATGTGTAAGTGCATTTTCAATATTTAAGCCATAACGGGTACGATAAAATAATGCTTTGATATGTGTGATAAGCTGTTCTTCTAGTGTTTGTTTCCCCTCAAAGCGTACACCTGCATGTAATTCAAATTTCTCAATCATCAGTTGGACAGCATGGCGAATAGTCGTAAAATTATCACTTTGATTATGACCATCCACATCTTTACGTGCCCCTAGTAGGAGTACTGCTAAAAAATAGGCTTCATTTTCCTCAAGTTTGACTTCCAAAATAGTATTTAATGCTTTTAATACTTCAAGTGCTGCTTGGAATTCAACAAATTGTTCCAAAATTACTTTTTCTTCTTGATCCCACTCGACGACAAGTTTACTATTCATCCGCAAAAGCAGTAAAAAAATACTTGCTCGGAATATTTCACCATCTTGAAAGCTAAGAGATTTCCCAAGAATTACAGCAATATTTTCAATCACACGATCTATTTCAATGAGAATATCCCGTGTAATTATGCCCTCATGCAGTTCTACTTGCGCATTCCAGAGGATATTTTCAATATAGCCTTTACTCAGATTACGCTTGAATGTAATTAACTGTGCAATTAACTGATGCATCACTTTGCGCCGATCAAATTCCTGCATCTCCAGATAATACCCATCATCTTTACGACTTTTAAGTATTGCATCATGGTGCAGATGTAAAAGTAGCGTCCGTACTTTTTTGACATCCGCTATCACAGTATTACGTGATACTTCCATATACGTAATAATATTATGCAAATAGAGTGGTTGGTGTGCACTGAGTAAATTAAGGGCAAGAATTATTTGCCGTTCTGCTGGCAAATAAATATACGCATGGGTTTCCTTATTTGCTAAAATTTCTTCAATACTTGTTCTTTGTCCACTTGAGACGGAAATTTTTTCACCATCTGATACAATAGCGCTAATTCCTTCTGCTTCCAAAAAAGCATTCAAATCTGCTAACTGATAATAAATTTTCCGCCGTGGTATCTGTAATCGATATGCTAATTTTTTGATGCTACCGATTTCAGAAATTTGACTCAGTAACTGTAAGAACCGCAAAAAATCAGGATTGAGGTATAATTTTTTTTGCCCCATTTTTTCCACCACCTTATTAAAAATATAAG
>BHER01000048.1 GCA_003864555.1 Erysipelotrichaceae bacterium
ACAAGGTTCGTTCGACTTGCATGTATTAGGCACGCCGCCAGCGTTCGTCCTGAGCCAGGATCAAACTCTCCATTTGATTGCTCTGTGCTTATTTTTTTGAGTTTGCTTCTCTGAACTTCTGGGGTTTATTTTGTTCTGTTTAGTATTCAGTTCTCAATTTACTTCTCTTTTTGACGCCTGTTTTGGCGACTCCCTTATCTTACCACTTTTTTACCTCTTCCGTCAACTCTTTTTATCCCTTTCTTTCTTTTTTTCGCTCTATTCCTGTACACTAGGTTGCGTTGCTACAGGACGTGTTTTTCATTGTGCTTGTTTCCCATGTTTTCTAGAGAAAACAAAAAGAGAAGCAGTCTTGCTTCTCTTTTTGTTATTATAATACTTTATCTAAAAAGGCGATGGCTCTTTCTGTTTGAGGGTTACTAAAGAAGGCATCAGGTTTCCCTTCTTCTACAAGATATCCTGCATCCATGAAAATAACGCGGGAAGCAACCTCACGGGCAAACCCCATTTCATGGGTAACTATAACCATTGTCATTCCATCTTTTGCAAGTTGCTTAATAACTGCTAAAACTTCCCCTACCATTTCAGGATCCAATGAACTTGTTGGTTCATCAAATAACATAATATCAGGTTCCATCGCAAGTGCACGGGCAATTGCTACACGCTGTTTTTGTCCACCCGAGAGTAATTTAGGCATTGCTTCAGCTTTTTCAAGTAGTCCAACACTTTCTAATAGTTCAAGTGCTTTTTCTCTTGCTTCAGCTTTCGTTTTTTTTCCTAATTCTACTGGGGCCAGCATAATGTTTTCAATAACGCTTAGATGTGGGAAGAGGTTAAAGTGTTGAAAGACCATTCCAATTGACTCACGAAGGGCATTGACCTCCGTTTGTGCTGAAAGAACATCAATACCATGGACAATGATGCTCCCTTTGTCTCCTACTTCAAGTTTATTCATGCAACGAAGAAAAGTACTTTTCCCAGAACCAGATGGTCCAATGAGGCATACTACTTCATTTTCTGCAACTGTGAGGCTAACATCCTTTAAAACATTATTAGTTCCATAACTTTTTTCTAAATTTTTAATTTCTATTTTAGCCATTTTTTACCCTCTTCTCTAATTTTTTCGATAATTTTGTCAGTACGGTGATAATGATAATATAGACAACTGCAATAATCGTCCACATTTTAAATGATTCGAAGTTACGTGCAATGACAAGTTTCCCCGTTTGCGTTAATTCGACAATCCCGATAACTGATAGAATCGATGTATCTTTGAGTGTGATAACAAACTGGTTAACAAATGATGGCGTCATTATTCGAATTGCTTGTGGCAAAATAACACGGCGCATTGTTTTCCCATAAGGGAGCCCTAAGCTTCTTGCTGCTTCCATTTGACCACTGTCGACTGCCTCAATCCCACCACGAACAATTTCTGCGATATAAGCTGCCGCATTTAAACTTAATGTTATAATACCTGCAATATTAGCTGCAAGTTTGATGTTGAGCAGATTTGGTATCCCATTGTATATCATGAATGCAAGGACAAGTAATGGTATTCCTCTCATAATATCAATATAGATTGTTGCAATACCATTTAGGATTCTGTTTGTTGAGACACTACAAAGCCCTAGGAGCAGACCGATTATCAGGGCAATAATCAGTGAGAAAAATGTCAGATAGAGTGTCGTTGCAAGTCCTGCAATAATATTTGTATAACTTTCACCAATAAGTGAGAAGAAGGTATTTCCCTTAATTTCCTGTGTTGGTTCTGAATTAAGATATTTATCTAGAATGGATTGATATTCGCCCGATGCAATAATATTCTCTAGTCCTTGATTGAGTGCTTCTAGTAATTCTGGTGTTCCACCTTTTTTAATTGCAATACCATATTCTCCACCCGGTTCTTTTTCACCAATGATTTTCAGACCATTTCCTTGAGTAATTCCATAGGCAAGGACTGGGTAATCTTCAAAGAGCGCTTGGGCATTTCCGCTTTTAACATCTTCATACATATTTGCTGTTTCATCAAACTTTGTAATGTTAAATCCGTATTTTTCTTGATTAGCTTCAGCAAAGTCTGCACTAACAGTCCCGATTTTAACGGCAACTTTTTGGCCTTTTAAATCAGCGTATGTTTTGATTGCATCATTATCTTCTCGAACCCCCATGCTTATACCACTTTCAAAGTATGCTTTTGAAAAATCAAATTTCTGCTTGCGGGCATCGGTTATTGTCATTCCAGCAATAACTGCGTCCACTTGTCCTGATTCTAATGCTTGCACTGCTGCATTAAATCCAAGAGGTTTGAGGTCATATGTGAATTCTTGATCTGCTGCAATTGCTGCAAGTAATTCTAAGTCTATTCCCGTAAAATCTCCTTGTTCTGTTTGGAATTCAAATGGCGCATATGTTGTATCCGTCGCCACACCATAATTTTTGCCTTTGACTGCTACTACTTTTGCACCAATTATGGCATCTGGTGAACCTATTATATCTTTAGGTTGTTCGCCAAGATACTGCTCTGTAATTTTCTTGTATATTCCATTTTTTTCTATTTTAGCAAGACCTTCATTGAAGGATTTGAGGAATTCGGCATTTTTCCCTTTTTGGACTGCAACACCATATGAACCACTTGGTTCTTTAGCCGTTACAATTTTCAGTCCATTTCCTTGGGTAATTCCATATGCTAAAACTGGGTAATCTTCAAAGAGTGCTTGTGCATTCCCGCTTTTAACATCTTCATACATATTTGCTGTTTCATCAAAAGCTGTTATTGTATAGCCATATTTTTCTTTATTCTTTTCAGCAAAGTCAGCACTGACTGTTCCTAATTTGACAGCAATGTTCTGCCCTTTTAAATCAGCGTATCCCTTAATTTTAGTATTGCTTGCATGAATTCCCATGACAATACCACTTTCAAAGTATGGTTCTGTGAAGTCAAATTTTTGGATGCGCGCTTCGGTGATTGTCATCCCTGCGATAACTGCATCCACTTGCCCTGATTCTAATGCTTGTACAGCTGCATTAAATCCCAAGGGTTTTAATTCATATGTGAAATTCTGTTCTTTTGCAATTGCTGCAAGTAACTCGACATCAATACCGATAATATTTCCGTTGACATCCTGAAATTCAAATGGGGCATATGTTGTATCTGTTGCAATAGTATATTTTTTTGATGAGCTTGCGTGAAGATTTCCTCCCGCTGCTGCTAGTAGAAAGACCGTACTTAGCAACACTGTTAATGCTATTTTCATTATTTTTCTCATTGGGGCTTTTGCCATATATCCAACTTCCTTTCTATTTTTCGTTTTTTATATAATTGAAAAGATTATAGCATATTTTTTTTGTTTCTACAATCATTTTTAATGCATTACTCTTTTGCACTTACAATTTTTGCGCGAAGAAAAAAAGTGTTTTCTCTGGTGTTCTTTATTGCTCTTTTTTTATTTTTTCCTTATCTTTATGGATTGAATATAGTGATGAAAATCAAAAAAGGTACTTCTTTTGTTTTTGGAAGATATTCATGTTATAGTTCTTTCAAAGGAGTTGCATATTATGTTAGAAAAAACGAAAGGTTATATTGCAATCATTACGCTTACCTTCGTTACAGGGTTATCTTTTCTCTTTGTTAAAATAGCATTAGTTGATGGCAATCCGCTTGATATTCTTGCGCATCGCTTTAACTTTGCGCTACTAGCTTTGCTCCCGTTTGCTTATATTAGGCGTGCAGAATTAAAGTTTTCTTCCTCTGAAATTTTGAAAATAACATCTATAGCTATACTATACCCCGTTCTCTTTTTTTCCTTCCAAATTTTTGCCTTATCATATATATCATCCTCAGAAGCTGGGATTATTCAAGCAACGTCCGCTATTTTTATCTTGATTTTAGCTATAATTTTTCTTAAGGAAAAAATTTCTTTTGTCCAGGTATTATTTACTTGCATATCCGTTTTTGGGGTTATTTTTATCTTTGTTATGCAATCGATAACAATAGAGCCTCAGCAGTTTTTAGGATTATTACTTATGCTATTATCCGTTATTGCCTTTTCGCTTTATAGTATTTTAGTTAAAAAAAACAAGGAGACATTTTCGGCTTTTCAACTTACTTTTTTCTGTATCCTGCTAGGCTTTGTTTTTTTTAATTTTTTATCTATATGGCAGCATTTTACAACGCCCAATTTAGCAAACTACTTTCATCCCCTACTTAACACAAATTACATCTTTGCACTGCTTTATCTCGGGGTTTTATCTTCTTTGGGTTCGTCTTTTTTGATGAATTATGGCTATTCCAAAATAGATGTGTCTAAGGCCGCCATTTTTGGCAATCTTGGGATTGTTGTTACAATTTTCGCTGGTGTTGTTTTTTTAAAAGAGTCCCTTTCTTGGCCACAACTTGTCGGGGCAGTGGTTATTTTGGTTGGTGTTTTAGGTGTAAATACGATTGGAAATATCAAAGCGAAAAAATGATATTTCTACTAATTATATAAGGTTTTAAAAAAGCAGTTTACTGGTAAACTATTTTTTTTGGGTCTGTGCGTAGTGTTCGCTTGTAAACATGGCATCTTCACGTGTAATACTCCGCATAATTTTTGCAGGATTTCCTGCGGCAATGACATTACTTGGAATATTTTTTGTCACGATACTCCCTGCTGCAATGACACTATTTTCACCAATTGTGATATTGGGGAGGATGACAACATTTCCACCAAGCCAGCAGTTATCTCCAATTGTTATAGGATACCCAAACTCTAATGTCGTGCATCTTTCTGTTGCACACAGTGGATGCCCAGCAGTATAAAGACTAACATTAGGTCCAAAAAGAACATTTTTACCAATTGTTATTTGGGCGACATCGAGCATTACACAATTATAATTTGCAAAAAAGTTTTCTCCCACATGGATATTGGTTCCATGATCGCAGTGAAAAGGTGCTTCAATCGATGCACCTCGTCCGCCTTTTGCGAAAAGATGTGCGAGTATCTCACTTTTTTCCTCTTTGGCATTTGGTGGGAGTTGGTTGTATTTATAGCAAGCCATTTTTGCTTTATCAATACTTTTCCTAACTTCTTCATCAACAAAGTATAGTGCTCCTGAGACCATTTTTTCTAATTCTTTCATTATATTCACTCCTATTTTTTTATGCTATTTGGGCTTTTTTTATTGTTATGCTATACCAGACAACAAGCAGTATCCCCTTAATTATACTTGAGATACTGATGCTAAGCCATATTCCTGGCAAGCCGATATAATGTGCAAATATAAGTGCCATCGGGATACGTAATAATGAGAAAATAATGCTGACTATTGGGGGAGCATATGTTTTTCCCATACCATTAAAGGCTCCAACACTTAGAAGTTCCCAGCACATGAAAACTTGTGAGATTGCAAGTGTTACCATATAGATGACACCTCCAGAGATGACTGCCTCATCACTTATGAATATGCTGAAAAGTTGGCGGGGGAAGAGGACAAATCCAATACCCACAATGATGCCAAATCCCGTAACAAGTGCTAGGGCTTTATAATAGCCTTTTGCAATGCGGTCTATTTTATTTGCACCGTAGTTTTGACCAATAAATGCTGCAATCGCCCCTTGAACTCCTCCAATTGTAAGATAGGTTACCGATTCTATTTGGACACCAATTTTTTGGACTGCAATTGCTTCCGTCCCAAATTGAACAATAATTTTTGCCATATAAATGGTAATGAAGATAAAAATTACCCGCTGTAGTGTGACGGGGAAGCTTAGTTTCATGATTTCTATGGCTTTTTTATACGATATTTTCTCTTTTGCTGGTGCTATGAGGTATTTTTTGCTAAAAAAGATAAAAAGCCCAGCAGTTATCATGCGCGCAAGCGTCGTTGCAACTGCTGCACCATCGGTTCCCATTTGCGGGAAAATACCGATACCAAAGATGAATAATGGATCAAGTATGATATTTAAAATAAAGCCTGCTGCGTTGATATGGAATGCACGCGTTGTATCGCCATAGCTTGTTAAAATTGTGGTGAAGAGGGTTGCCAAAAATAAAAAGGGGATCCCTACGAGACTTTTTTCTAAATATGACTGCGCAGCTTGTTCGACAACAGGATTATTCATATTGAAGAAGCTTATGAGTTGAGGTGCACTCACACCGATGACTATACTAAAAATAATTGATACAATCACGGCGAGTACGAGGCTTGTTTTGATGTAGACTGCCGTTTTTTGTGGTTGATTTGCCCCAATTGTTTGAGAAATACGTACACCCGCACCGATGACTATGAGTGTTGAAAAGGCAATAGCTAAGTTGACAAAAAATCCAGCAGTTCCAATCGCTGCAACTGCATCACTCCCAAGATGTCCAACCCAAATCATATTGACCATGCCGGATGCTGTTTGGATGAAGTTTCCAAGAATAATTGGAATTGCTAGTTTTAATAATAAGGGCTCAATTTTACCCGTTGTCATATCCATTTTTTGTTGCATACTACACCTCCTTTATTTAGACCTATTCGAATTCTTTGTCAAGAATTCTCACTTTAAGTTCTTTTATTTTATTTTCAATAGCTGCACGCGTTAACCGAAAAGCTGCAATTGGTTGCCCACTTGGATCATCAATTCCCCAATCTTCACGGTACTTGGAAGGTATGCTTGGACACTTGACCCCGCACCCCATTGTAATAAGAATATCAAGTTCTGCTGGGATCTCACTTAGGCGTTTTGGATATTGGGTATTGATTTCAATCCCGACTTCGTTCATAACACATGCCACAAGTGGTTTTATCTCAGGATAGTCCTCTGTCCCCGCTGAATATACTACAGCGATATCTTTGAGCATATTTTTTCCCCATGCTTCTGCAATCTGTGAACGACAAGAATTATGGATACAAATAAAGCCTATTGTTTTCATTATTAGGTCTTCCTCTCTTTTTTCTAATTTTTCTGTTTGATACTGGCTGATTTTTTTCAACCATTGCCATCTAGCTTTGCCCTTTTTACTGATTTAGTATTAGGATTTTGTTGAGCTTTAGCTTTTATGTTAGCAAATACTGTTTTTGTTGTCAAGATATTCACAATGGTTATCAGCTAAAGTCATTTTTTAGTTTTAGTGCCACTTTATATATCCACTTTACTGCCTCATAGACAATGATTTTCATGTAGTCTTACGCCCAATTTTCTTGACTTTGCCCCCTATCTTTGAGATAATTTTAATTCATAGCTTGTGCATAAGTCTGCAGTACAAGATCCAACATGAAAGTAGGTTTGAAAATGGCTATTACAGATGATTTCAAATATTGTGAACGGATTATCAAAAAAAATTCTAAGAGCTTTTATTACGCTTTTAATGAGTTACCCCCTAAAAAAGCGCGCGCAGTTTTTGCAATTTACACTTTTTGTCGTTTTGCTGATGATAGTATTGATGTTTACCAAAGTAGCGATAAATTAGCACAATTAAAGTCCGAACTAGAGGCATTTGATCAAGGTGCTCCCCCTAATACCCCTCTTTGGCGTGCACTCCGTGTTGTCTTTGATGAGTTTGAGATGGATATTAAACCATTCTATGAGATGATTATTGGGCAAGAACAAGATATCGTGTTTGAAAATATTACAACACTTGATGCTCTAGCTAAATATTCTTATTATGTTGCTAGTACTGTTGGCTTGATGCTTTTACCCATTGTTGCAACACTTCACCATAAAAAACTTACACAGATTGCCTGTGATATTGGCTATGCGATGCAACTTACCAATATCCTTCGTGATGTTGGCGAGGATTATCGCATTGGTCGCGTATATCTCCCATCACAACTCCTGCTGATGGAAAATTGTGATCTCTCACTTCAAAGTGTGACACCACAATTTATTGCCGTTTGGGAGCAACTTGCAACTATTGCCCAGGATCATTATGATTTAGCCATCGCATCTTACGATTTATTTGATGCCGATAGCATTTTCCCATTAAAGCTTTCCGTTTCTTTTTACCGTGAGCTTCTGGAGGTTGTGCGCGCTAATGGTTATGATTGTTTTACAAAAAGAGCTATGGTTTCTCAAAGTAGCAAATTAAAATTAATGCTTGCTGCAAAAAAATAAGAAATACATATTGTGTCTCTCTCCTAGATATGAGATAGCAAGCTATCTCAAAAAATCTGGAGTGGTTAGCGAAAAATTAAAACACCTATATAAAATTTGAGCTCATGGCTATATCAAATTTCATATAGGTGTTTTTCTTATTTTGAATAGAGATGGGAAAGATCTAATATATACAG
>BHER01000049.1 GCA_003864555.1 Erysipelotrichaceae bacterium
ACTGTTACAACGGGTTTACAATTAACCCTTTTAAAATTAACGAAATTTTGGTGCAATAACTGTTGACACTCCAATCAGAAATATGATAGAATAAAAAAAATTATTATAGGAAGAGGGAAAAGGAATGAATAAAATAAAGGTTATTGGATTATTAGTTATAGTTTGTATCCTTACGCCTCATTTTGCAGTTTTCGCAAATACAGAAGAAGAAATCACGGATGGAAAATTTAATAGAATAATTTTAGCAGTAAGTAATGCTGGTGAGAGCATTTCTAACGCAGTGGAACAAAACATAAATATAAGAGAAAAAAGTACGGAGGAATTAATAGCAGAATATTATGACGGAATTGATGAGATTACTTACAATGGGTATCATGATATGCGGTATCTCAGTGAAGCTCAAAAAATAGAGATGGACTATGAAATTTATTTGGGAGAGCAAAAAATAAGAAATAATTCAAAGCAACAAACCAATTACAATATAGGTTCTTCAAATTGGGCCCACAGAGTTGGGAATGTCCTCTATACTCCTGAAAGTAAATCATATAATATTGTGAGACATGGACATACTGCCATTATATCAAGCAAGCAAAATTTTGTGATTGAAGCAACAACAACAGCAACCAATGGGGCAAAAGTTTTTCATTGGCATTATTCTAATATATGGAAGAAGGGAAACTATAAGTCAGTCTATGAATTATCCCCCCTGTTTATGGAAAAAGGACGACAATGGGTAGTAAATTACGCTTTACGGCAGCAGCATAAACCTTATGGAATTACCCAAAAAAACTGGTTGAATGGTATGTGGATTCCACTTGCAGCAGAATCAAGCTGGTATTGTTCAAAACTTATATACATGTCTTATCGTCATGGTGCAGGCTATGATCTGCAAGCTTCAAGTCGTGGAGTAGGAGAAATCCACTCAAGCGCTTATGTCGTAACTCCTCGGATGATATATTTAAGTCGTTTACTGGGAGTGTATAAGTATATTGGTTCTGGTGATATAGCTACATATAAAAATTGAGGTGAAGAGGTGAAAACTTGAATAAAATTATAGGAAGCTTAAGAAAAAATTACATGTTAGAAATGTGTATACTGCTAATAATTCTCGGAGTGACATTTTTTATCCCACTTTTCTCAAAAACAGTAAAATTTAGAACTATAGATGAAATTGTTTTTGAGAAAATAAACCCGGATGTTAACGAAGAGGAATATATTGTAGTATCGGGGAGATATCCTCAAAAATCATGGGAGAAAAACAAGATCTACCAAATCAATGAAAATGGAATATTACTAAAAAAATATATAGAAAAAAAGCTATAAGTGATTTTGGTAGCGGGTATACTTACCAAAATCACTATAATGAAAAAGTATATTTTCGGATGGTTGGAGGGGTACTACCTAATTATATTTGGCAATATGATGTTAATCTGAAGACATTTGAAAAATTCATTTTTAGTTTTGAAAATAAGGAAATAGGAATAAGTAGTGTGGTGCATTACGGTGATGATATGATTGTAAGTACGCATATTTCTCATATAGCGAAAGAACCAAGAGGAATAGGTGAGATGGAGGTGCACAGTATTTGTAGCCACTCAAAACAGAAGTGTACAGAACTAGCCCCTGATGCGTTTGTAGTAACTTATGCAGGTTTTAAATATGCTAATAACAAAATCCTAGTAGCTCAGTACCGTATAGATGAGCATAATGAATACGCATTAGAACTACATATGTTAGATGATGAAATGACTTTACTGCAAACAAAATTTCTAGAACCAGGTGATTTTACAGAAAATTATGCAGAACAAATTTTTTTCAATAACCATACATATTTTATCTCAGGAAAAATGAGACACACATATGCATACAAAGTAGATGAAAATCTCAATGTAGAAAAAATGAATGTACGACTAGAAGAAGGCATAGGCGCAGATGTTTTTTTAGCACAGGATAATATTATTAATATAAAGGATAACGAATATCTTGCTGTGGCAATATCAGATGGGGGCCAATATCTAGTCTCAATACTTATTGATGAAAATCAAATCACTTTTAAAAAGATTGGGAAACAATTCTTGGGGGGCGGGGGACTGACCTTATCCCATAAATCAGTAGAAGATAATCGTATATATGCTTTTTCTTTTACAGGACCTGATGGAGCATGGGAGCCGCAAATCTACATTTATGAGTTGAGTAGTATGGAGCCTATAAAGAAAATACCGCTTGATGCTATTGGTGAGGGAGAAGAAATTACATTTATCGATAAAATTTAAGCGGGAGATAGAAGTAAGAATTGGTTGCTATCTTATCTTCGAGCGCTTATTATTTATGTCAACTTTTTATATTTTGTAGACAAGATCCATATGAGGAGATTGTAAAGTGATAGGGGACAGAATCGCTATAAAGTGAGTGGAACTAAACTATTCCCTCCTTTTTCTCTACGCGGCGTGCTCCTCCGTATTCTTCAAGGTATCCAATTTTTCTAATTGAATCGCAAGCGGAGATAGGTGTATAGTGTCTTTTCATACGTATCACATTGTTCAACAATACAATACTTCAAATAGCGGTAAATGGTATTTCTCGACTTCCGTAGGGGGGAATCAATTTCAAAACAAGTGTCTTCTGATTTTTCTTGAAGTTGCCATCTTGATAAAATAATACACCTGCAGTTTGCAATATTTCTAATTCTTTAGCGGTTAGATATTTATCTTTTTTGTAAAATGTGATGTTCTGTATTAAGAGATTCAATGTCAGCAATTCCTTTACTATTATTGTTGTTGTTAAATACAATTAACGGTTTTTATTCACGCTTGCTATTGACAACGAGTGGGTTTTTGTGATAGGATATGTTTAATTATACAATGCATAGGAGGCGACGTCATGGTTGATACTATAAGTTATACAACATCCTTATTATTACTCGAGGAATTAGAAATTTTTTCGAGCTTTTAGGATTGAGTATTTCTTATATTTGTCGACAGATGTCAACGGATGTATGCAAGACAATTGGCTGAAAGGTCGGTTGTCTTTTTTTTGAAGGAGTGATTGATATGAATACCAAAAAATATAGTGCTTTTCCAAAGGTATCCCTAAAAGATCGGAAATGGCCTGATAATGAAATCACACATAGTCCAATCTGGTGTAGTGTTGATCTGCGGGATGGGAATCAGGCATTAGTTATTCCGATGTCAGTAGAGCAAAAAGTGACTTACTTTGATGCCCTTGTTGCTATCGGATTCAAAGAAATTGAACTTGCATTCCCCTCAGCATCAGATACGGATTTTAAATTCGTGAGACGACTTATTGAAGATGGACATATCCCTGATGATGTAACAATTCAAGTACTCGTGCAGGCACGTAGGCACTTAATTGAACGGACAATTGCAGCCGTGCAAGGGGCTAAAAATATTATAATTCACCTCTATAATTCGACATCTACATTACAACGTGAAATTGTTTTTGGCAAAACAAAAGCTGAAGTTAAACAAATTGCACTGGATGGTGTTGCAATGATCAAAGAAAACCTCCATTTATTGAAGGGGAGTAATGTGCGCTTAGAGTATTCACCAGAAAGTTTTATGGGAACCGAACTTGACTATGCCTTGGAAGTTGTTAATGCAGTAATTGAAGCATGGGATCCAATTGTAAATAAGGGAACAATAATCAACTTACCTTTAACAGTAGAAGAGATGATGCCCAATATCTATGCTGATCAAATTGAATACATGGACCGCCATATTATCCACCGTGGTGCAATCACTATTTCAGTACATACCCATAATGACCGTGGAACAGGTGTTGCAGCAAGTGAACTTGCTTTACTTGCTGGAGCAGATCGGGTAGAAGGAACGCTTTTTGGAAATGGTGAACGGACAGGAAATGCAGATATCATGATTTTAGCATTAAATCTCTATACACATGGGATTGACCCTAACCTTGATTTTTCGAATATTGATAGCTTGATTGCGATATATGAAAAAGAAGTCGGGATGTCAATTCATCCACGCCATCCGTATGCTGGGGAGCTCGTATATACTGCCTTTTCGGGTAGCCATCAAGATGCAATTAATAAAGGGTTTACTATTTTAAAACAAGAAAAACGTGAGCAATGGTGCGTGCCTTATCTAACAATAGATCCTGAGGATGTTGGCCGTACATATGAGGCAATCATTCGTATCAATAGCCAATCAGGAAAAGGTGGTATTGCCTATATACTCGATCAAGAGTATGGCTGCATATTACCAAAAAGGATGCATCCTGAAATTGGAAAATATGCAAAAGAAGAATCAGATAAACTTGGAATTGAATTAACGAAAGAAATGGTTTATCGCCTATTTACTCGTATTTTTACTCTTGATGAAACGCAGTTATTAAATTATACAATTACAGAAAAAAGTGGAGATGTAAGCTTTGATGGCGATATCTTTTTTGAAGACAAAATATACCATCTCACTGGAAATGGAAATGGGCCACTCAATGCCTTCATTCATAGTTTCAATAGCATTCAATTTGGAACATACAATATTGAATCCTATTCGGAACATTCCCTCAATTCTGGAAGCGAGGCATCAGCTGTAACATATGTACAGGTAAAAGATAGCCGTGGATTCACACATTTTGGTGCAGGGATTTCAGAGAATACGACGCGTTCTGCAATTACTGCAATACTTGCAGCAGTCGCTAATATCAAAAAAAGATTTAAATAAGAAATGGGGAAATAATATGAAAAAAATCCTATGCTTAGTAGGCGATGGCGTTGGAGTGGAATTAATTGACTTGAGCATTGAATTACTAGCAAAAATCAAACCACTACTCAATACAAAATTTGAGATTGAAAGTATTCCTTTTGGTGGATTAGCAATTGATAAGTATGGACATCCTTTTCCACCAGTAGTCCAAATAACGGCTGAAAAAGCAGATGCTATTTTACTGGGAGCTATTGGACATCCAAAGTATGATGCTTGTACTATAAGGCCAGAAGTAGGATTGCTTGCGATTCGAAAAGCACTGAATCTTTATGCAAATATTCGAGGGTTAACAGTCACAAAAGAGTTGGCAAAATATTCACCACTCAAACCAGAAATTATCACAGGAACTGATATTGTTATTGTCCGTGAATTAATAGGTGGTGCCTATTTTGGCAAAAAAGAGTTGGATGAAAACTATGCGGTAGATGAGATGGCATATGATCGCGCTCTTATTGTTCAAATAGTTAAGTATGCCTTTGAACTTGCGCAAAGCAGACATAAAAAACTCTTATCCGTGGATAAAGCAAATGTACTTGCAACCAGTAAACTTTGGCGTAAAATTGTTGAAGAAATCGCCCCACAATATCCTGATATTGAAGTAAAACATATGTATGTCGATGCCTTTGCAATGGAATTAATTAGTAATCCTAAAGCATATGATGTCGTTGTAATGGAAAATCTTTTTGGTGATATTTTAAGTGATGAACTTGCAGCAATTGCTGGGAGTCTTGGACTTTTACCATCAGGAAGTTTTGGCGTTGGTGGAGCTGCACTCTATGAACCAGCACATGGATCGGCACCAGATATTGCAGGAAAAGACTTAGTAAATCCAGTTGCAATGTTGCTTTCGGTTGCCATGATGTTACGCCAGTCATTTGGAGAAGAAGTAGCAGCAACAGCAATTGAGCAAGCAATTAGTAAAACGATGGCAGCAGGAATTGTAACAAAAGATCTAGACAAAAATGAGGGTGTGGCAACAAGCATATTCGTCACAGAAATTTATAAGAGATTGGAAGTGTAAAGCATGGCAACATTATTTGAAAAACTATGGAATTCCCACATTGTAACAACAGAAGAGAATCGCGATTTACTTTATATTGATCGCCACTATATCCATGAAGTAACAAGCCCACAGGCATTTTCGGGGATTAAAATGGCAGGAAGAAAAATTCGCCGTCCGGATAGAATTTTTGCAACAATGGATCATAATGTCCCAACGACTGCTCAAGAACGCTTAGATTTTTTAGATCCACAAGCAAAATTACAAGTGGAAACACTTGCAGAAAACTGCAAAAATTTTGGTATTGAACTTGCTGAAATGGGAACTGCTAATAATGGAATTGTTCATATCGTGGGACCAGAAATGGGTTTAAGTTACCCCGGTCAAACGATTGTTTGTGGTGATAGCCACACGGCAACACATGGTGCTTTTGCCAATCTTGCATTTGGGATTGGAACAAGCGAGGTTGAGCATGTTTTTGCCACACAAACACTCTGGCAAACACGACCAAAAACACTTGGTATTAAGCTGACGGGGAAACTAGATGGTGGTGTGAGTGCCAAAGATGTTATCTTGAAGCTAATTGCTGAAAATGGAGTTGCATTTGGAACGGGATATGCCCTTGAATTTTATGGTGAAGCTGTAGAAAAAATGAGTATGGACGAAAGAATGACGATGTGTAATATGGCAATTGAAGCGGGTGCAAAATATGGGATGGTAGCATATGATATGCACACAAAAGCTTACTTAGAAAATACAGAGAAGGCTGCAAGTCTTGTGAAAAACGCCGAAATTGAAAGCTATTTTCAAACGCTTAAAACGGATGATGAAGCAGAATTTGATAAAATCATCAGCTTGGATCTAATGGGACTTGCTCCACAAATTACATGGGGTACAAACCCGGGACAAGGGATTGCAATTGATGGTATCGTACCAACGCTTACAGATAGTGATACACTTAGTGCCTATGAATATATGGACGTACATGGTGGAATGAGTGCAATGGATTTTCCAGTGGACTATATTTTTATTGGCTCATGTACAAATGGGCGACTCTCAGATCTAATTGAAGGTGCAAAATACCTACGTGGTCGGAGGGTTGCAGATGGAGTCCGTGCAATTGTTGTACCCGGGAGTGAGAAAACACGGATGCTCGCAGAGGAAAAAGGAATTGCAAAACTCTATACCGATGCTGGATTTGAATGGCGTCTCCCAGGATGTTCTGCCTGCCTTGGAATGAATACCGATCAAATTCCAGCGGGAATGCATTGTATTTCGACATCTAATCGAAACTTTGTTGGTCGACAAGGATATAAAGCAAGAACCCATCTTGCAAGTGTTCAAACAGCAGTACTAGCAGCAGTGCATGGCAAAATTGTTGATGTAAGAAAGGAGCAATTATAATGGCAACAGTATACAGTGGAAAAACAGTTGGATTTATGCCCGATAATATTGATACAGATCAAATTATTCCCAAAAACTATCTTAAAAGTATTGAAAAAACAGGTTTTGGAACATTTGCTTTTGCTGAGTGGCGTTACGATGAAAAAGGAGTGGAAATTGCTGATTTCCCCTTCAACCAAGTACAAAATAAAGAGGCAACAATTCTCATAACAGGAGAAAATTTTGGTTGTGGATCATCACGTGAACATGCAGCCTGGGCATTACAAGAATTAGGATTACATGTGATAATTGCAGGTAGTTATTCAGATATTTTTTTCAATAACTGGTTGAATTGTGGACATTGGGCAATTATTGCTCCAAAGGAAGTACGCATTGAATTAGCCAAGGAGCAACAGTTTTTAACAGTAGATTTAAAAGCCCAAGTAATTACTGTTGGAGCGATAGACTATCCAATCACGCTTGTTGAGGGAAGTTATTTAAAAATGCAACGTGAAGGTGATTTTATCAGTGAAGCAGAAGCATATAGCCAGGCAATTGATAGTTATGAAAATAAATAGCACTAAAAGAGGAGCATAGAAGTATGCTCCTTTATGCTAAGAATTTTTTTGATTAAAAAGTAGTGAATAACTGCTAGATATCCTGGGTTTGAAAGACTCTCACGCGGGTTTAGGTTGCAAGTTTGGCTATGACTGTGCTATAATGGACTTTGTGATAAAAAAATAAATAAAGAATTTAAAAAAAGGGGCTATCTTAAGCTAAATTTAAGAAAACTTTTGTATACTAAAAGGGTACAATAAGATGTACCAATAAAGGAGGAAGCTTACAATGAAAAACCGACTACGCAAACAGATGACAAAAAATAAAGGGGAAGAAGTAATCCTAATTTGTGATGAGGGGAGAAATGTGATTCGAAAAGAACGAGCAGTAATCCGTGAAATTTATAATAGTGTATTTGTTTTAGATGTTTACAAAGAGAATAGTGGCATGCAAAGAGAAAGTTATAGCTATGCTGACTTAATAACAAAGGTCATTCAATTGTTT
>BHER01000050.1 GCA_003864555.1 Erysipelotrichaceae bacterium
ATATTATATTGGGGGGAAAAGCAATTGTATGATAAAAGATTCAATAAATCGGGAAAAGTTCTAGCAAACCTATTAGTCTTAGGTATTATTGTTTTGACTAGTCTTATAAGTTTTATCTTATTTGTAGAAAGCCTGAAATCTAATAACACAATAATACAGGAAACACATAATTTTTTTATTGGGAAAAGTTGGGTAGTTATCAGTATTATTGCTTGTAGTTTTATCCTAATGCTTACGATGTTGTATGTATTTAATATCCAAATTGAGCAAAGTGTCCGTTCGCGTATCCAAAAGATGTACGATATGCTATCAACTGAGACGATAAAGGGCTTATCAAGAATGCCAGTTGGTGTTGTCAATTATTCAGAAGATTTACGTATCGTTTGGGCAAATGATTTTTTTTCTGAAGGAGAGAAAAAAGATTTTATTGGGAATCAAATAGATAGTGTTTTTAATTTTTTAGAACAAACACAAACAAAAGATGAGTCTATTAGAATAGCTGAGGGTGTGATGCTTGGAGTACGCATTGTTGATGTCTACCAAGATGTTGAAACAAATATGCTATATTTTTTTGATAAGAGTGCAGAAGTTTTAGCAAAACGTAAAGCTCTAGAAGAGCGAATGGTTATTGGCTATATCTATGTAGATGCACCAGAAGAAATTCAAGTTATTGAAGATTCAGGAAATCTTGGAGTAAGTAGTGAGATCCATCGAAAAATAATCGTATGGGCGCAAAAGTACAATGCTTATGTTAGGAAGTATGCCTCATACCGTTGGATGATTATTACAAATAAAGCAGGATTAGATGCGATGTGTGCAGATAAAATGTGCATTCGAGAAGAAGTTAAGGCACAAGGTGAATTCTTTAAAATGAGTTTAACAATTAGCGGAGGCTTCTCATTCTATGAAGAAGACATGGGTGATGTTGTCAGACGATCTATAGATGCAATTGAGCTTGGACAAAGTCGTGGTGGGGACCAGATTGTTGTGGAAGTTGTAGATGGAGAGCTGGAAATATACGGTGGCGATACACATCAAAAAAGACGAACATCAAGAGTCATGGTGCGCTCAACATCCATTAATTTACATCGTATTTTAGGTGAATACGATAATGTATATATAAGTGGCCATCAATTTGCTGATTTTGATGCTCTTGGGGCCATGTTTGGATTATATCAGATTGTCAAAGCACAGAAAAAACGTATATATTTTATTGTGGATGAGAAGAAGTTTTCTAAAGACACTTTTGAACTCTTTACAAAGACATGGAAAGACCACAGTGAACTAGATGAAATGCTATCAAAAATTATTGCACCAAACCGATTTAGAATTGAAGATACACCAGAAAAAAGTGTTGTAATTATTGTCGATACTGCAGCAAAAGCACTTTTAGAGACAAAAAGGCTATTAGATTTCAAAGATTGTATTGTAATTGACCATCACCGTAAAGGAAAAGATGCAGTGATTGGGAATGTCCTTGAGTATATTGATCCTTTTAGTTCCTCAGCATCCGAAATGGTGACAGAATTAATTCAATATCAACCAATTCCAATAGACATTACGGATGAGGTTGCAACCTGTTTACTTGCAGGTATTATTCTAGATACAAATAAATTTACGAGAAATGTTTCATCCAGAACATTTGAAGCTGCATCATTCCTCAGAAAAAAAGGTGCAATTCAGGAACATGTTTTACAGATAATGAGTACAAATATTGAAGATTATATTATACAAGCTAACTATTTAGAACTGACGAAAAATACTCCAGAATCAGGAAAAATGTTGATGATACAAGGTGTTAAAACACGACTAGAGATTGCAAAATGTGCTGATTTTTTACTATCATTTCCTGAGGTGAAATATACCATTGTCATGGCATATATTTCAGAAACAACCATTGCTATTAGCGCAAGGTCAAAAGGTCAAGTAAATGTCCAAAAAATTATGGAAGTATTCGGTGGGGGCGGGCATTTTAATAATGCAGCAGCTCAAATTGAAAGTGAGAAAATAGAAGAAGTTGCAGCAAGCATACAAAGATATATTGAAGATGAAAAAAGAGAAAAGGATGAGTAAGTATGAGAGTATTATTTTTACAAGATGTTAAGGGAAAAGGAAAAAAAGGTGAAGTGAAAGAGGTTGCGAGTGGTTATGCACAGAACTACCTCATTAAAAATAATCTAGCAAAAGAAGCAAATCAAAAAGTTATTAAAGAAGAAGCGCAAAAAGAAGTCAGAAAACAAGCTAAAGATGAAGAAGCCATTGAAAATTTCCGTATTTTAGGAGCACAAATGGAATCAATTCAACTAGAGTTTATTGTAAATGCTGGAATGGATGGGCGTGTTTTTGGTTCAGTTTCATCAAAACAAATTGCTTCAAAACTGCTAAAAGAAAAAGAAATTAAAGTCGATCGTAAAGATATTCTACTCCAAAATCCAATTACCGTTTTGGGGACAAAAGATGTTCAAATTGCTCTTTGTAAAGAAGTGAAAACAACCATCAAGGTAAATGTGGTAGCCAAAGTAGCCAAAAAATAATGGGGATTTCCCTGATAAATTAGTCAAAAAAATTTGGAGATGATTTTATGCAAAGTATGCAGAACTTAGAAAAAAGTGCACCACATAATATGCAAGCAGAACAGGCGGTTCTAGGTGCTATGATTATGGATCGGGTTGCATTAATTACCTCACTTGAGAAATTACGACGTGAAAGCTTCTATTTTGAACAAAATGGATCAGTATACGAAGCATTACGCATATTACATGCAGAAAACCAGGCAATTGATATTACAACATTATCCGATCAATTAGAGAAAATGGGGCAGATGCAAAGTTGTGGAGGGCTTGATTACTTAGCAATACTACTAGAAGCAGTCCCAACAAGTGCCCATATTGAATTTTATGTTGAAATACTTATCAAAAATGCAGTCCGCCGTGAAATGCTCCTCGTGGGACAATCTATATTGAAGCAGGCAATGGATTCTGAAAATGAAGTTGACTACTTAATCAATGAGGCTGAAAAAAATATTATGGCAGTATCACAAAAGCAGACAATGGGGCATTTTATCCCGATATCAGATGTACTTAGCTCAACACTTGACTATATTGAGCAATTAAAAAAAAGTGCAGGAGATGTTACTGGGATAGCCTCAACATTTCGTGAATTAGATAAGATGACCGCAGGTTTCCAAAAAGGCGATTTAGTTATTATTGGTGCCCGCCCATCAATGGGGAAAACAGCTTTTGTACTTAATATTGCCCAACAAGCAGTAAAAGCAAATGGTGAGATCCCGGTTATCGCTATTTTTAGTTTGGAAATGGCTGCCCAACAGCTTATTATGCGGATGCTATCGGCAGAATCTCGTGTTGCAGGAGAGAAACTTAGAACAGGGAATGTGGATGGCCAAGATTGGAATGCGATAACAATTGGTTTGAGTAATTTGAATAAACGTAAAATTTTTATTGATGATTCACCAGGTGTTAGTATCCAAGAACTACGCTCAAAGGCAAGACGATTAAAAGTAGAACACGGACTAGATATGATTGCAATTGATTATCTGCAACTGATTCGTGGGGATATGAAAGGTGTGAATAGACAAGAAGAAGTAGCTCATATTTCACGCTTACTCAAATCACTAGCAAGAGAATTAGAAATTCCGGTCATCGCGTTAACACAGCTATCAAGAAATCTTGAATCACGTCCAGATAAACGACCAATCATGTCCGATATTCGTGAGTCTGGAAGTATTGAGCAAGATGCAGATGTAATTGCCTTTTTATACCGCGATGATTATTATAATCACGAATCAGAAGAAAAAAACATCATGGAAATCATTATTGGGAAGCAAAGAAATGGACCTATTGGTACTGTTAAGCTGGTTTTTCAAAAAGATTATAACCGTTTTGAAAACATTTCGGGTCGGGAAGAATTTTAAAATCATAATTTTGTAGGGGAAGTGATGGAAAATGAAAAAGAAAAAGAAATTTGAAAAAATACTCATGATTTGCTTAGCAAGTATTATCATTTTCTCAATTTCTTTTGGTGTGTTTTTTTTCAATGAATCACAAATTTTTTTGAGTGAAAAAAATGGGTACTATAGTATATATGATAAAGATGAACATATTGGAAATATAAAAGACATAAGCGAGATTCAGACCAATATGAAAAAAAAATATGGTGCAAAAGCAGAATTAGACCTCTATTTAGGAGATAATATTTCAATTGAGTATTTCCCTACAAATATTCACAATGAAACTATTAACTTTATTGAAATAGAAAAACTGATGGAAAAACTAGATGTTACTGTTGAGGCACTAAGCGTAAAGGCTTTTGAGGGTGGATCGTTTTATGTTACATCGTATAGTGATTGGAACGATGCGCTTGCAGAGGTGATATTATTTGTGGGAGATGGTGCAGCACAGAAGGCTATATCAGGCGTCACTATTAAAGGTGATGTTAAAATTGCTGATTCATTCATGTTCGAATATCAGAAAATACCAATCGATCTTGTAAAAGATAGTAAGCAGATTCAACAAGAACTTATGTATGGGAAAAGTGATGAAAAACAAATGGTATACGATATCATACAATCGGAAGATACAATAGCGAAAATAGCAACACGCCATAATATTTCAACAGCCCAATTAGAGAAGTCAAATGCTTTTTCAAGTGAGCAAATCCTGGTTCCGGGTGCAAAAGTAAATGTGACAAAATTGAATTATGCTGTCTCTTTTGCATATCCAGTTATTGAAGATATCATTGAAGATATCGCTTATGAAATTGAGTATATAGATAATCCCGATTTACTTGTGGAGAATGAAGAAATAATACAAGCGGGGGTAAATGGAAAAGCGGTTGCACAATATATTTCCAATATAGTAAATGGAGAAAGCATAACGGGCCAGCGTCTACAATATGAAGTACTTGAACAACCGACAAAGCAAATCATCAGTAAGGGGACAAAAATAAAACCGGTTGCTCCCTCAGAATCAGCCTCAGGAGGTGTGAAAACGGATGCACCGTATGCCAATGAGGCAGGATTCATCTGGCCGACAATCGGGATTTGTATAAGTGCCGAGTATGGTTGGTATGAATATGGTGCGCACAAAGGCCTAGATATAGCCGGTCGAAGTGGAGAAGCAGTATGGGCAGCAGCTGATGGAACGGTTGAATCTGCTGGATACTATGGTGCTTTTGGTAACCAAGTACTCATAAGCCATAGTAGTGGCTTGAAAACGCGCTATGCCCATTTAAAAGCTATTGGTGTGAATAAAGGGCAAAAAGTGAAACAGGGCGAATACATTGGATCAATGGGGTCAACTGGAATGTCTGAGGCAAATCATCTCCACTTTGAAGTCCATGCAAATGGCGAGCGCTTAAACCCGCGAGGATACCTACCACCAGGTGGTAAAAAAAGCTGTTAAAACTAGAGAAATCAGACAGAATAGAGAGGTCACAAAATGAAATACACAGTATTATATAGTGGTAGTAGTGGAAATTGTGCATTTATCAAAATTGCAGATAAATGTATTTTGATTGATGCCGGGGTCAGCTGTAAAAAAATTACAATGGGATTAGAAAACCACCGCATTAACTTAAATCAAGTAGAGGCAATTATGCTAACCCATGAACATACAGATCATGTATTAGGTCTTAGACAACTTGTGGATAAACATAACATAAAATTATATACTACGCGTAAGACATACTATGCAATTGCTGGAAAAAATAGGCCAGAATCACTCGAAAATATTGTATTTATGGAGCAGACAACACTATTCCCAAGTTTGGATCTTAAAGTGGAATGTCTACCAATTTCACATGATGTGGTTGAAGGACTATATTTCATATTTTATTGGGGCCATGTGAAGTTTGTTTACTTAACCGATAGTGGATATATTCCAGAAAAGCATCATGAAAAAATTATGAATGCAGATGGCTATGTCATCGAATCTAATCATGAGCCGGAGCTTGTTTTAAAATCACGATATCCATGGAATATCCAACATCGTATTTTATCAGATAAGGGACATTTATCTAATCAGGACTGTGCACTCCTCCTCCAAAAAGTTGTTGGCAATAGAACAAAAAATGTCATTCTTGCCCATATTAGTGAAGAGGCAAATAGACCTGATTTGGCATATAGTCGCACACGCGAGGCACTAGATGCAATTGGAGAACAAAAAATAAAACTTGCGGTTGCACTGCGGGATAATATTGATTTTCCAATTGTTGAATTGGAGGATGTATAAATGAGTAATTTACCGAAAATAGAAATACCAATGCAAGGATTAGATAGCTATGCTTAAAATTGAAGTTCTTGCTCTTGGAAATTTAAAAGAAAAATATTGGAAAGATGCTATTGCTGAATATCAAAAAAGGCTCAAACGATTTTGTAAGTTTGAAATTATTGAGCTTAAAGAAGAGTCAATATCTGATATGCCATCGCATAATGAAATCGAAATAGCACTTTCCAAGGAAGCAATCCAGCTTTTAAAAAAAATACAAAAAGACGATTATGTTGTGGCACTAGCAATTGATGGTGAGCAACAAACAAGCGAGGGTTTTGCAAAAACAATAGGGAAATTTGAACAAATGGGAAAAAAAATCATATTTATTATTGGGAGCTCACATGGTTTATCTCAGAGTGTATACGAAAGAGCTAACATAAAAGTATCTTGTTCAAAGATGACATTTCCGCATCAAATGTTGCGACTTATCTTTATTGAACAATTATACCGTGGGTACAAAATAAACCGCAATGAAAAATATCATAAGTAAAGAGGGAAAGAAAAATGAATACAAAAAGAACAATCATATTTGGTTATTTTACTGACATGCCACTACAAAAAGAATTACATGATACACCTATTGACATACTCGGATATGCCGATAGAAAAATTGGTGCATATGTCGAATTTTTAACAGATGTCCACCATATAGGAACAGTCTGCTTAGGAGAAAAGTCAAAATACAGTAAAAAGATCATGTGTGATGCAATTGAAAAATCATACCATACTGTCCAAAAAACAAGTATTTGGATTGTTGATAACTTTATTACTAGCGATGTGTGTCGTGGTCATGTAGTTGAAAAGCTAGTCTTAGAAAAGTATGCCTATAATTATAGTTTCAGTAAATATAAAACAGAAATTGCAACCAAAGAGTTAATGCAGATTGAGCTTTTTGGAGAACAGCCTGAAAAAATTGCTGAGCATGTAAGAAAAGCAGAAATTTTAGCAATGAATATTGATATGGCTAAAGACTTAGGCAATGAACCACCAAATAAATTGACAGCACCAGTATTTGCATCAAAAATTGAGGACTTTGCAAAGGAAAATGAGCTTGATTATAAGCGCCATTCGGGTCGTAATGCATTACTTGAAATTAAAGCACATGCAATTTTAGCAATAAATGCAGGGAGTCTTATTCAACCAGAATTAATTACAGTTGAGTATAAAGGGGATCCAACATCTGCTAAAATGACAGCACTTGTAGGAAAAGGCATCACATTTGATACTGGTGGGTATTCACTCAAATCACCAACCGGAATGATTTCAATGAAATGTGATATGTGTGGAGCAGCAAGCGCATTCGCAATTTTTAAAACCGCTGTAGAGCTGAAAACGAAAGTAAATCTCGTCTTAGCAATTGGATCAACTGATAATATGGTGAGTGCGAGTGCTTATATGCCGGATGATGTTATTGAAACAATGGCTTTAAAAACAGTCGAAATTAAGAGTACTGATGCAGAAGGACGCCTGTTATTGGCTGATGTTCTCACATATGTCCAAAAAACATATCCGCTAACAAAAATAATTGATTTTGCAACACTTACTGGAGCAGCAGTGGCAGCTTTAGGAGAACAAATAACAGCCGTTTTTACAAATAATACAGATTTTTTATCAGAATTTAAAAAAAGTGCAAATAAAGTAGAAGAACTGGTGTGGGAATTACCAATCTACCCTTTGCATCACACCGGGCTACGCTGCTCAATAGTGGCAGATTTAGCTAATAAAGCGGATGATTATGGAAGTGCAGCATCGTATGCTGCCGCTTTCCTAGAAGAGTTCATTGTCGGGGATATACCATGGATTCATGTTGATATTGCGGGGACTGCTTATTATAAAAATAAGAAGTATGGAAAAAAAGCGGGAGCAACAGGTGTAATAATCAGAAC
>BHER01000051.1 GCA_003864555.1 Erysipelotrichaceae bacterium
TAAGAAAATCCGATATAAGGTATAATTTGAAAGTTAATTGCTTTTTAAATAAAATACTAGTATAATATAGTGAAATAACAAATTGAGAAAGAAGGTAATTTTATGAAAAAAATATTGAAAAAAATCAGTGGGATAAGTGCACTACTATTAGTTCTTGCAAGTTGTGGGACAAATGCTGGTGTAAGTTCAAAAGAATTATATCGTTTTGCAACAGCAACACCATCAAATTCTTTAAATAATATGACAACAAGTGAGGCAGTTAACTTTGATATTTTAAATAATACACTAGAAGGATTAACACGTAAAAATATTGAGGGTGATATCGAAGCAGCAGCAGCAGCTTCATGGGAAGTATCTGAGGATAAGACTGAATATACTTTTAAACTACGTGAATCATATTGGTCAAATGGTGAAGCAGTTACGGCAGCAGATTTTGTCTTTGCATGGGGGAAAGTCCTCACACTTGAGGAAGCTTCATATAAAGATTTGGCAAAATTACTAAAAAATGGTGAAGCAATTGCAAATGGGGAACAAGAATTAAGTGAACTTGGCGTAGAGGCACTTGATGCTAAGACATTAAAAGTAACACTGGATGAACCAAAATCATATATCTTAGATTTATTTTCAGCAATTATTTTTGCACCAACAAATGAAGCATTTTACACGAGTGTCGGTGCGGATAGTTTTGGGACAGACAAAGATACCATTTTGTCAAATGGAGCATATAATTTAACAAGTTATGAGGCTGAATCAGGATATACACTTGTAAAACGTGATAACTATTGGGATATTGCAAATGTTTCCATCCCAGAAGTGAAAGTTATTGTTGTAAAATCAATTGAAACACAAGCGATTATGTATGATAATAATGAAATTGACACGCTAGAATTAACAGCAGGTCTAATTGATCAATATGCTGGAAAAGATGGTATTGAGTCACAAACTGAAGATAGAACACAATATATGTATCTTTCAGGGAATACATCAACACCATCAAAAGTTCTTGATAATAAGAATTTTAGAACAGCAGTTTCATATGCTATTGATAAAGAAATTATTGTGGACTCAATCCTTAAAGATGGTGCAGTTGCAACAGATTACTTGATACCTAAAGGATTTGCATTAGTTGATGGTGAAGACTACCGTAGCCGTTTTGGAGAAGAAGATTTAAGATTTGATGTGATGCAAGCACAAATGTATCTAGAAGAAGCCAAAAAAGAGCTTGGTGATGAGCCACTAACATTTGTTCTGAAGTCATGGGAACTTGAACCACAGAAGAAGACATTTTTAAATATTGCATCGCAAATTGAGACAAACTTACCGGGTGTAAAAGTCATTTTTGAAACACTGCCTGCCCAAACGTATTTCAAAACGCTTTTTGAATATAGTACACCTGCAGCATACTCAGGATGGGGAGCAGATTTTTCAGACCCAATTTCATTTTTTTCATTATTCACAAGTGAATCAAGTTTGAATTTTGCTAAATATAATAATAGTTTATATGATGCAACTATTGCAAAAGCAGAAACTGCTGAATTAAGTAGAAACCCAATTGAACGCCAAGAAGTATTCTACGAGGCAGAAAAAATTCTTTTAGATGATAATGTTTTGATCCCACTTTATCAAAGAGGTAAAAAAATAATTACTAATGGTGAATTTTCAGATTTATCTTATGGAACTGGACAACCAGTTAGACATTTCAGATTAATTAAATAAGAAAAAGGAGCGAGTAGCATGGTAAACCAACAAAGAGCAATTGATATGTTCATGAAACTTGTTCAAATTGATAGTGTGAGCTTGCATGAACGCGAAATAGCAGATTATCTATTAAGCTATTTTCAAAAATTAGGATATGAAGCCTATGAAGATTTGAAAAGTAAGGCAGCGGTTAGCGGTGCAACAACTGGGAATGTCATTGTCAAAATTCCAGGAACAATAGAAGGACCAGCAATCATGCTTTGTGCTCATATGGATACAGTTGAACCAGGAAATGGTGTTAAGCCTAGAATAAGTGCAGATGGTAAGTATATTGAGTCTGATAAAACAACAATACTTGGTGCAGATGATAAAGTCGGGATTGCCGAAATTATCGAACTCGTTGCAATTTTAGCAGAAAATACATTAGAGCATCCACCATTAGAGCTTGTTTTCCCTATATGCGAGGAGATAGGGCTATTTGGTGCTACGCATTTAGATACAACTGGATTAACTGCGAAAATAGTCTATGTTTTGGATGGCGGTCCAGGACCAGGCGATGCAATTATTGGTGGACCAGATTATTATGAAATCATTGGAAAAGTTACTGGAAAATCAACACATGCTGGTGGATCACCAGAAAAAGGTATTTCATCAATTCAAGTTGTTTCAGATGCAATTAGTAATATGAATTTATTGAAAATTGATGAAGAGACAACATCAAATGTTGGATTTGTTACATGCGATTATCCATTGAATGTTGTTCCAGAAATAACAGAATTTGGTATTGAAGTTAGAAGTCTATCAGTTGAAAAAGCAGCGAAACAAAAAGATCATATTATTAATGCCTTAGAAGTGGCTACAAAGAAATTTGGAGCGAAGCTAGATTATACTGTCGAAAAAACATTACATGCCTATAAATTGGATGAAAATAATCCTGTCCTTAAAAGATTTAAAAAAGTTTGTCTTGCACATAATATTCCTGTAACGGCAAATATCAGCCGTGGGGGAACTGATTTGAGTGCGTTGACAGGTCATGGTTTAGAAGGGATTGTGATTGCAGGTGGAGGTGAATTTGCTCATGAGTTACAGGAAAGACTAGAAATTAAGAACTTTGTAGCTTGTATTGAGCAATTATTATATCTTGTAACTGATCCTGAATAATAAAAAAAAGTATCAAAAGATAACGTTTAAAAGGTGCAACAGCAATAGCTGTTGCACCTTTTTTTATCGAATTTATCATAGAATAATCAGCAATGAAAAAAGCATGGTAAGATCAAATCCTGCCATGCTTCTATTAGTTTAAACTCAGGGAAGACTAAACACTCACGGGTGTTTCTATTGCAGTATCTTCTTCATGCCATCGAGAATGGATATCAAGAATCACTTCGGTACTATCGCTTACTTCTGCTAACTGGTTTTCAAAGCGAGCAATAATTTTAAATTTTTCAGTTTCAGGGGTAGTATTTTCTAAAAATGAGTAAGATAGTGTATTTGCATCCACCGTATTGAGATGGATCTCGCTGCCATCTTTATTTACTAAAATAATATCATAAACAATAGATCCAAGAGCTTTGCGTATTTCGAGGCTCATTGCAGTGGGATAAGAAATAGTTGGGCGATTCCAAAAGGCTTGCCCATTTTCATAGTCGAGTGTAACTGCAATGCCACTAAGTGTTGCATTGAATGACTTCTCAACAGAAAAATCGAATTTGGTATATTCTGGTGCAAATTTATTCATCCATGTTGCCATAATGTAAGAGCCATATCCTTTATTATCATTAACATTACCACGTGTTTTGCTCAAGAAATCAGCATCTTCAACATTGAATCCAGTCCAGACAGCTATTGCATATTCAGGGGAATAGCCAACAATCCAATGATCTTTTTCTGCACGGCTACTTAGTCCATATGCTTGTCGATCATCGGCATCATATGAACTCGTACCAGTTTTCGCAGCAAAGTTAATTTGGCGATTCACCTGTTTTCTTCCACTTGCAGGTGTCCCATAATTTCTTGTGTGGATAAGTGCATTTGTCATATTTTGAGCAGTAGTTGGGCTTAAAATTTGTGTGTTTTCTTGTTTATGTTCATAGATAATTTCACCCTTATCATTTTCAACTTTCGTAATAAAATAGGGTGTATTGAATTTCCCGGCATTTCCAAAGGTTGCATAGGCACCGGCCATTTCAACAACAGTTGTTTCAAGTCCACCACCAAGAGCGGCAGATTCAAAGAGAAAATTATCTTCTAATAATTCTTTTGCACGGCTGATACCCAAATCACCCGCTATTGTACCAGCATACTCAACACCAACTTGCTGCATTGCTTGCACTGCAACAGTATTGAGTGACTGGGAAACAGCATTTTGTAGGGAAATAGGTTGATTAGTTACACTATTAGAAAAGTTGAATACTTCGTTTTTGGTTCCGCTATAATATGTTTTTTTATCTGTAAACATAGTATTGGCAGTCCATCCAAGTTTCTCCATACCAGGAGCATAGTCAATAATAGGTTTTATGGCTGAGCCAGGGGACCGATATCCATTGAGTGCAAAATTATTACCATGTTCTTTAAAATTTCTTGCAGCACCAATTGCTGGGATTCCACCTGTTTTAACATCAACAACAGCAAAAGATGCTTGAAGGTTTAAGTCTTCCGTAATACCATTATTGTAATAATAGGGGATGTTTTGGAGCATTTCAGCATAATCAACATAATCATTTGTATCCATCAACTCATTTGCAAAACGCTGCTGTTCTTGGTCCATGGCTGTATAAATTTTATAGCCTGTATAGTAGGGTAAGAAAACATCGCTATCGGCCGTTGTAATATTGAAAAGTTGATTCAACTCAGATTCAACGGCTGAAAAATAAGAAAAGTTTTTACTTGTAAATTCATCTTGATTTGTTAAAAGTAAATCACCAAGGGGAATCGAATCAAGAGCTATTTTCTCATCTGCCGAAATAAACTTATGGTCAAACATCAGTTTTGTCACAACATTGTAGCGTTTTGTGGACTTTTCCATATCCTTATAAGGATTATTGTCAGTTGAGGCTTGGGGGATACCTGCTAGGAGTGCTGATTCAGCGGTAGTCAGCTCACTTATATGTTTGTTGAAGTAGCGTTTAGCAGCAGTTCCAACGCCTGTAAATCGACCATATCCAAGCGTATTAAAGTAGGATGAAAGAATATCTTCTTTTGACATTTCCGCCTCTAATTGATGAGCGAGTATCCATTCATGTACTTTACGCTCATTGCTATCTTTGTAATCTGCATCTGTCTGAATTTTATTCTGAAGTGAGGTAACTTTTATAAGTTGCTGTGTTATAGTGCTTCCCCCACTTGTTACTTGCTTGAGAAGGGAATTTGTAATAACAGCATTAATTGTACGTGGCCCATCAATACCCTTATGTGTGAAAAAACGTGCATCTTCTGCCGCTGTAATTGCATCTATTAATGATTGTGGTAATTCATCATAAGATACTGAGATATAACTCTCTTCAGCTAAATTTGCAACAATATCACCATATTTATCAATGACAACTGAGTTTTCACGCATTTTATCACGGATATTATTAATACCAAGTGGTGGGAGATCAGATTGGATATCCAGAAAAACCTGATAGATAAGGAATGTTCCCACAATAGAAGAAAGTAATATTGCAGTAAAGAACAAGCATAGAGCTACCCAAAAAAACTTTCCAATCCCTGACAAGAAAGCACGCCCTCGCCTAAATCTTTGCAGTTTTGAACTTCGCTCGACCTTTTTTTTGGTAGCTACTACAAGAGGGGACGGTGTATCGTTGTGAGGAGTATTGCCTTTTGGAGAAGGGGGGATGCCGTTTTGCCCCTTATTAGCCTTGGTATCAGCATCTTGCGCAGGATTTACTGAATTAGGCATACGAGCAGTTTTTTGTTGCCCTGTCTTCTCTGGTGGTAGGACCTTTTTATTGTTGGTAGATAGAGGAGTGCCCGTATTCTTGTTTTTTTGAATAGGGACCGCTTCTTTTTTTATGGGATGAATTGTTTTTTTTGCAGATATGACCTTTTTTTGTGTTCCTTTTTGGGATTCCTTTGTCACTACTACCATTTTCTTTTTCGGAGTTGCAGTTGTGCTAGGAGTTGCTAATTTATCTAGTTTTTTTTCAATTTTTCCCGAATTTTTCCCGTTATTATTTGCCAACAAAGGCACCTCCTTGGTAATATTGTTTTATAATCTGTAAATAATCAATAGGGGGAAATGAGTTGAGCTCAATCGCATAACCAATCTCAGCAGCAATTTTTGCAGAGATTGATTTACGTTGCCCCTCATTTTTGCTTTTTGCATAGGCATCTACTATAAAAGTGGAGGGAATTAAATAAAAAACATCAAATTTCACGAAATAGATAATGACAAAACAAATTCCTCCTTGTTTCGTCACTCGAGTCATATGTTCGATTTGATGCTTATGAAAATTGTGGAAAGGTAATGAAGAGAGGTTAGTCTGCTTTGCCTCAAAGTCGATATGCTTTTGATTGAACACCCCATTATAATCGGTTGTTGAGGGTGTTGTGTAGTATGCCTCTGTAATTCTTGCGGTTGCACGAGATTTATATTCGACATTAACTACTTGAATAGGTGTAGGTTTTTTATGAATGCATGCTATTTCTTGAAAAAGGTAAAATTCATTTGACGTATTTATGAGGCTTTCAAGTGACATCCCTCTTTTAGCCATATTGCTGAAATTTGGTGTTTCAGTTTTTATATTGTATGTCTTAGCTGTTGTTTTGGCCGTTGGATAGCTTATCTCCCTAGAATTACTCATGAAAATCACCTTATTTCTTATTAATATACAAACTACATTATACAGGAAAATGGGCAAATAGCATAGGAGAATACAGAAGAAAATCCTTTTTTCCCGGAAAATATTCTTTAAGACAATGCTCTAAGATTAATGTCTCAAATTAGCTATAAAGTCCTTGAGAACGGTTGTGGATATCGATGTGCAAGCTGAATATAAAATGAATTGCAAGTGTTTCCGTTTTTATTTGCTTTTAAAAAGTCAGTTTGATATAATAAACAGTGAAGTATAAAATTAAATTAAGAGAGAAGGAGAAATAGCATGGCAGAGCAAATTCTAACAAAGTTGTCAACAAGTGATATTCTAGAAAAAGAGTTTAGAACTGAGCTAAGAGGATATAGTACAAATGAGGTAGACGAGTATTTAGATGATATAATAGCAGATTATGCAAGCCTATATAAAGAAGTTGCTAATTTGCGTGAAGAAAATGAAGCATTGAAATTGGAAGTTCAAAAAGGTATGACAAAAACATTATCAACACCAACAACGGATGCACCCGTGGCACAGTCTTCTAATTATGATGTACTAAGACGTGTAAGCTTATTAGAAAAACAAGTGGTTGAAATTATGAATCACTTGAAAAAAAGAGCGCAACAAGAAACAGAATAAGTTTGAAAAATAAAACACATTTAGATAATTGCGGTGTACATTTTGTACATTGAGGAAAGTCCATGCTCACACAATGCTGAGATGCATGTAGTGTTCGTGCTTGATGAAAAAATAAGTCAAGGCAGATTCTCCGAGTCTGACGGCCGTTTTTTCAACCTAAGTGCATTTGCATATGGTTGGAAAGCTGTAAAAGTGCCACAGTGACGTAGTCCAATGAGAAATTATTGGAGTGGAACGCGGTAAACCCCACGAGTGAGAAACCCAAAATAGGTAGGGGAGCTTTTCTGATTGGAATTCAACGATTGGAAGAGGTAGCAATTGCTACAGATAAATAATTATCAGCATATATTTATATATGCAACAGAACATGGCTTATTAATGTGTTTCGGAATTTAAATTATAATTAGACAAATAAAAGTAAAACATAAGAGTATGAACTTGAGAGG
>BHER01000052.1 GCA_003864555.1 Erysipelotrichaceae bacterium
GCACTAGAAGGTGAGATAGTGCTAGGTTTACACGCCTATTACTCTTTGCATTTAAATTAGGATCTAGCATCCTCGCATGAGACAGCGTTATCATACAATAAAGTGTGTTTTATTGAGTGCGACTTGATAAAATGAACAAAGGTGGTACCGCGCGCACGCGTCCTTTATTGAAGGAGAGGTTCTGCCTTTTTTGTTATAATATTTTGGAGGGGGTTAATAAAATGAAAATTATGAAAAAAAACGGAACAGAAATTGAAATTAAAGATGAAGTATATACAGCTATTTTAGAACAGTTAAGCAGTTTTCCATTCAAGGATGAATATGTAACATATGGAAAGATTTTTTCAACGATAAAACCTAAACTAGTGGAAGTCCTAGGAGAAGCAGTCTGGTATGTTTCGGCAGTTGTAGAGCAACTTGTGATCACTGGTAAAATCAGTGAAATGCGTGACAATGAAACAAGTTTATACAAAATTGAAAGCAAGGAGTTATAAAACATGAATAAAATAGAAATTACATTTCCCGATGGAAATATGCAGGAATTTGATATCAATAGTACCATATATGATATTGCTGGTACTATTTCATCAGGACTAAAGAAAAAAGCTGTTGCTGGTATTGTGAATGGACTTTTATTTGATCTCAACCGAGTAATTACTGAGAATGCAGTCATTCAAATTATTACAGATACTGAAAAAGATGCAGTAAAAGTGCTGAACCATTCGGCAGCACATCTCCTAGCGCAAGCGGTAAAAAGACTATTTCCAGATGCACAATTTGGTGTAGGACCAGCTATTGCAGAAGGCTTCTACTATGATATTGATAGTGGAGATACCAAAATTACAGAAGCAGACTTAAAAAAAATAGAAAAAGAGATGAAGCGAATTTCCAGCCAAAATATGGAAATGATACGGACTATCGTTACACCCGCGGAGGCACTAAAACTCTTTGAAAATGATGTCTATAAAACCGAGTTGATTCATGAAATTGCAGAAAATGAGGAAATCACAGTGTACACCCAAGGTGAATTTACTGATTTATGTGTAGGTGGACATATTGGCTATACTGGCAAAATAAAAAACTTTACATTATTAAGTATTGCCGGTGCCTACTGGCGTGGTGATTCTAAACGGGCACAATTGCAACGCATTTATGGGTATGCTGCATTCTCAGAAAAAGAAGTCAAAGCATATCTTGAAATTCTGATTGAACGAAAAGAACGCGATCATCGTAAAATCGGGAAAGAAATGGAGTTATTTACCTTTACGCAATTAACGGGACAAGGTCTGCCATTGTGGTTGCCAAATGGTTTTAAAATCCGTAAAGTGATTGAAGATTATATCATTGATCAAGAAGTCAGACGCGGGTATGAACATGTATTAACACCAGTAGTTGGGAATGTTGATCTATATCGCACATCAGGTCATTGGGATCACTATCGCGAGGATATGTTTCCAATGATGGAAATTGATGGTGAGCAGTTGGTTCTAAGACCAATGTCATGTCCCCATCATATGATGGTATACAAAAATAATCTCCATTCATATCGTGATTTACCAATTAGAATTGCTGAGAATGTTGTACAATATCGCTATGAATCTTCAGGGTCGCTTACGGGTCTTGAACGTGTGCGTGCGATGACACTAACAGATTCACATATATTTGTACGCCCCGATCAAATTAAAGCAGAATTCAAAGAAATTGTTGCATTCATCCAAGATGTGCACAAAACATTTGATGTTGAAGTTGATTATTACCGCCTAAGTTATCGTGATCCCGCGGATAAAGAAAAATACTATGATAATGCTGAAATGTGGGATAATGCTGAAAAAATGCTCAAAGAAACAATGGATGAATTACAAATTCCATATGTAGAAGCAATTGGTGAAGCAGCATTTTATGGACCGAAACTGGATATTCAAGTTAAAAGTGCAATTGGACATGAAATTACGCTATCAACTGTACAACTTGACTTTTTATTGCCAGAGCGCTTTGAACTATCGTATATTGGCGATGATGGTCAAAAACACCGTCCAGTTGTCATCCATCGTGGACTTATTGGAACATATGATCGCTTTGTTGCATATCTTATCGAACGATACAAAGGAGCCTTCCCATTATGGCTTGCCCCTGAACAAATTCGAATTATTCCCGTATCACTCGATGCCCATTTTGAGTATGCCAAAACGGTTGAAAAACTTTTACTACATGAAGGATATCGTGTAAAACTAGATGCAAAAGAAGAAAAATTAGGATATAAAATTCGCGAAGCACAAACAAGTAAAGTGCCATATACATTAATTCTTGGAGATGCCGAGATAGAAGAACAAAAATTGAGTTTCAGAAAATATGGTGAACAGGCAACAACGACTGTACCACAATCAGAGTTTTTAACAATACTTGAGACAAGAAAAAACGATAAAAAATAAAGATGAGGGATGAAAAGGATGAAAATTGACAGTTTATTTGTCTATGCACTTGTACAAGAAATGTCCTACCTCAAAGAAGGCGCAAGAATTGAAAAAATTCATCAGCCGACACAATATGAAGTCGTTTTTCACCTTCGAACAAAAACGGGGAATAAAAAATTTCTCATGAGCATCCATCCTGAAACATTTCGAATGCATGAAACACAGCGCTCATATGAAAATCCCAAAACACCTAAAGCATTCTGTGTAGTATTACGAAAATATATTGAAGGTGGAAAAATCACAGAAATTGAACAAATTGAAAATGATCGGCTTATTAAAATAACAATTGAAACATATGATGCAGTTGGTAATTTTGTTAAACGCTATCTCTATTTAGAGCTGATGGGAAAACATAGTAATCTTGTTTTAGTCAATGCAGATCAGATAATTATAGATGCTTTAAAGCGAGTAGATATCAGAAAAAGTGAATATCGGGAAACACTCCCAAAACTGCCATATGTTTTGCCTCGCGCACAAATACTTGAACCCGATGCCTTCAAATATTATATTAACCCTAATTTCCGCAAGTGGCTAGAGCTCAAAAAATATGCACCCGAAGTACTGCTATTACATGCAGCTGAGCCTGCGGGCTACTATTATAAGAATACAATAACTGGAAAAGTTGTGATATCTTTTACATCAATTATAGATATTTTTGATGTAGATATAACAGAAGTACGAGTGCTTCCAACATTATCTGAGGCACTCGATTCTTACTATCACAACTTAACAACACATCAACAACTCCAAGAAAAAGTATCAGCACTGCTCCAATTTGTTGATAAGCATTATAAAAAAAATAAGCGAAAAAAAATGAAACTAGAAAAAGAATTAAAAAGTGCTGAGAACTATGAACAATACCAAAAAATGGGTAATTTACTTTATGCAAATCTACAGATCATGTCGAGGCAAATGTCGGAAGTAACAGTTTTAAATTTTTTTGAACCACTCACACCAGAAATAACAATTACTCTCAAACCACTATTAACACCCACTCAAAATGCACAAGCATATTTTAAAAAATATACAAAATCAAAAAAAGCAATCGAGATGCTCCAACAACAAATCGAAAAAACAGAGACAGAAATTGCTTATTTTGAGACAGTTTTACAAAGTCTAGAATTAGCTGATTTACAGCAAGCAACAGAAATTCGCGACGAGTTGGAAATGCAAGGGTATCTTAAAGTGAAAAAACGAAAAGAACAAAAACAAAAAAAAGTGAAATTTATGACATTCATTTATGAAGGATGCACAATTTTAGTGGGTCGTAATAATTTACAAAATGAAGAAGTGACATTTAAGCAAAAGCGCAAAGGCTATACTTGGTTGCATGTTAAAGATTTTCCAGGATCACATGTCCTTATTCAGAGTACTGTAGTGGATGAAAAGACATTGCATGCTGCAGCATTACTCGCAGGCTACTACTCAAAAATGCAAACATCTGAGAATGTTGCAATCGATTATACAGAAGTACAGAATGTTCATAAACCAAGTGGTGCAAAACCAGGTTTTGTTCGATATAAAGAACAGAAAACAGTGTATATAACACCAAGTTATCAGCAATTAGTCGATAACTTCCCTAGTTACCAATTTTAAAAAAATGAAAGGATGAGCACGATATGATACATATTGAAAAAGAAATATTCACAGTAGAAAATGATTTACTTACACTTGTCGAATGGCAAAAAGAGCATAAAATAACAGCAGGATTCACAACAAAAAATGGGGGCGAAAGTGTCAATCAATTTACAAGCCTTAATCTTTCTTACACTGTTGGTGATAATCAAGCCACAGTTTTAAAAAACCGGAAAAGCTTAGCTGAAAAAATTGGGATTCCCTATGAAAAATGGGTTTTTTCAGGACAAAACCATACAAAAAACATTGCAGAAGTAACGATGGCAGATTGCGGAGCGGGTGCTGAGTCGTTTGAATCAGGTATTGCAAATGTTGATGGGATGTACACAAAAGAATCAGGTATTGTGCTTGCAGCATTTTTTGCAGATTGTACACCAATCTATTTTATTGCACCAAAGCATAATTTAATTGGTATTGTGCATGCAGGTTGGAGCGGATCAATTCAAGAAATTAGCCGTGCCTTTGTCAAAAAATGGTTTTCTCTTGGCGTAAAAGCAAAAGAAATTGAAGTCATTATTGGCCCAAGTGCATCGCAAAGTGCTTATCATGTAGGGGCAGATATTGCAAAAGCTGTTGCGAATATGGAACTATTAGATGCCCGGGATGCAATTATTGATCTTGGAAATGAACAATTTAAACTGGATACAGCATATCTTAACTATCTGCAACTCATTGATTTAGATATCCCAGCAGATAATATAATAATGAGCTCATATTGTACAATTTCTGATAAAGACCTCTTTTTTTCTTTTAGAAGAGATGGGGAAACAGGGAGAATGCTTGGGTATATTACACAATAAAGAAAGGGCTGATAAAATGGTATCAAAAGAGAAATTGGATCGGATTAATGTGTTAGCAAATAAAGCTAAAACAGAACATGGTTTAGATGCTGCAGAAATAAAAGAACAGCAAGAATTACGACAAGAATATTTACAATCTTTCCGTGGACAATTTACAGATCATCTGCATAGTGTGAAAATTATTGATCCTAATGGGGATGATGTTACACCAAAAAAATTGAAGGATAGTAAAGAAAACCGTAAAAAACAATCTTAAATAATTTTGGTCTGTAGCTAAGAATTATGGTATAATGAAAACGAACGTGAGTTTTTATGAAAAGGAGAGATAATATGAAGCAAAAAGCAGTTGATGCAATTAGAGTTCTAGGAATTGATGCTATCGAAAAATCGAAATCAGGACATCCAGGTATTGTTATGGGGGCAGCACCAATGGTCTCAACATTATGGACAAAATTTTTACGTGTGAATCCAAATAAACCAACATGGTTTAACCGTGATCGTTTTGTTCTTTCTGCTGGACATGGTTCAATGCTATTATACAGTCTATTACATCTTTCAGGATTTGATCTTTCAATGGAAGACTTGAAAAATTTCCGTGTGTTAGATTCAAAAACACCAGGACACCCAGAATTTCACCATACTCCAGGAATTGATGCAACAACTGGTCCTTTAGGACAAGGAATTGCAATGGCAGTGGGTATGGCTTTAGCTGAAAAGAAATTAGCTGCAACTTATAATATGGATGCATATGAAATTATAGATCACTATACATATGCACTCTGTGGTGATGGCGATTTGATGGAAGGAATTTCATCAGAAGCAGCATCTTTTGCCGGATTACATAAACTTGGCAAACTTGTGGTTTTATATGATTCAAATAATATTTGTTTAGATGGACAAATAGCTGATGCATTTACTGATGATATTTTAGCACGATTTAGAAGTTATGGATGGCAGGCGTTCCAAGTTGAAGATGGGACGGATCTTGATAGTATTGAGCAAGCAATTAAGCATGCACAAGCAGAACCAAATATGCCAACACTTATTGAAATTAAAACAGTTATTGGACAGGGTAGTATTGCTGCTGGAACTAATGCTGTACATGGTGCACCACTTGGTTCAGCTGATGCAAAAAATGCAAAACTTAGCTATGGTTGGAACCATGAACCATTTGAAATTCCTGAAGATGTCTATACATTCTATAAAGAGCATGTTTCGAGTCGTGGAGAGCAAGCTTATAATGAGTGGGCTACACTTTTCAATGATTATGCCAAATCATACCCAGAAAAAGCATTACAATTGCAAAAAAGTATTAAGAAAGTTTTTGACCCAATTGTTTGGCAGACATATGAGAATGGATTTGAACAGGCAACTCGTAATAGTTCACAAGATTGTATCCAAATTGCAGCAGATAATCTTCCATTTTTATTTGGAGGTTCTGCAGATTTATCGCATTCAAATATGACATTCATCAAAAATGAAGGATTATTTTTACCAGGCCAATTAGAAAATAGAAATATTCAATTTGGCGTAAGAGAATTTGCGATGGCAGCAATTGCAAATGGATTATCACTCCATGGTGGACTGTTACCATATGTTGGAACATTCTTTGTTTTTAGTGATTATCTTAAACCAGCACTTCGTTTATCTGCTTTAATGCAACAGCAAGTATTGTACATATTAACTCACGATAGTATTGCAGTTGGAGAAGATGGACCAACACATGAACCAATCGAACAACTTGCCATGTTAAGATCTATTCCAAATGTCTTCACTTTCCGCCCAGCGGATGCTCGTGAAACAGTTGGGGCTTGGCATGCAATGCTCCATATTAAAAATGCTCCATCTACACTCGTGTTAACGCGACAAAACTTACCAGTTTTAGAAAATAGTGAAGCAGCTCGCGTTGTAAATGGCGGATATATTGTACATCAAGAAGTAGGAATACTTAAACTAATATTGATGGCAGCAGGATCGGAAGTTGCCTTAGCAATTGAAGTTGCTAAAGAATTAGAAGCAATGGATATTTCTGTCCGCGTTGTTAGTATGCCTTCAATGGAATTATTTAATTTACAGTCGGCTGAATATCGTGAAAGCATCTTGCCTAAAACAGCAAGTGTTCGTCGAATGGCAATTGAAATGGCGCACCCACAACCATGGTATCAGTATTTAGGTTTAGATGATATTGCTTATGGTATAACAACATTTGGTGCATCAGGGAATGCAACGGATGTTCTCAAGAAATTTGGCTTTACAAAAGAGCAGATTTTAGAAAAAGCGAAAACATTAATTAATAAATAGAAAATAAAGATGTTTGCTAAGATAGGCAAACATCTTTTTTCTTTCATTTCGAGTGAAAATTTGTTATACTAAAACAAGAAAATAGAGTAAAGAGGGATTATGTGTCAACTAAAAAAAAACAGACAATTACAAAAAAAAAGCCAACTCAAACTAAAAAAGAAGTAACAAAAAAGAAAAATATGCGGATAGAAATCTAT
>BHER01000053.1 GCA_003864555.1 Erysipelotrichaceae bacterium
ATACCATAGCACTCTTTTATTTTTGCTATCTCTTTTCTTTTTCTGAAAAAAATTATACTTCTTTTAGTTTGAAAAAAAAGGCCTGAGTGTATCTTGGTATTTTTTGTGAAATCTGTTATAATAAGCTTTCATACACACATTAATCATCAATGATATATTAATAAAATTAAGGAGTTTTTTTATGAAAAAAATTGGAATACTTTTATTCAGCTTTGTCCTTTTACTTGCAAGTTGCTCAACTGCAAAACCAAGCACTGCGAAGATGCTACGACTAGCATCAGAAAATGACTTTGCAACACTCCATCCACATAAAACAAGTAGTGGGGTTGATTTCCAAAATATTGGTCAATATCTTCAAACACTCTTTGTTTATGATGAAAGTGGTAAATTAAGCCCCGGAGCTGCAGCGAGTTATTCTGTTAGTGATGATGGCTTAACTTATAGTTTTGAACTCCAACCTCATGCACTTTGGAGTAATGGAGATCGTGTTACTGCAAGTGATTTTGCTTTTACATGGAAACTACTTGCTTCAGATAAACAGGCTGACTACCGTAGTTTTTTAAAAAATGTTAAAAATGGTTCAGCTATTATCAATAATGAACTTCCGGCAGATCAACTTGGGGTAACAGCCGTAAATGATTTACTCCTTGAAGTAACCCTTGAACGACCACTTGCTTATTTTGTTGATATCCTTGCTTTTCCAACGATGGCACCAATCAACCAAAAATTCTATGAAGACCATGCTGATACCTACGGGATGACTGCTTTAACAACAGTTGCCAATGGTCCATTTAGCATCAAAGAATTTCAACCTGATACTGAAATTATATTTGAAAAAAATATAAACTATTGGGATCAAGCATCCGTGAATTTAGATACTGTTAGCATGCGCGTTATTAAAGACCAGTCAACACAAAGTTTGCTTTTCGATGATTTTGAACTTGATATGATTTTAGTAGATGGAGAACTTAATGTAAAATATGAAAATGCACCTGGTGTTGCAACCGGCATTTCTCCAAGTATTATCTATTTTTATCTTTCTAATATAGGTGCAGAAAATAGTCCGCTGACAAATAAAAATTTCCGCCAGGCGATTAGTACAGCAATCGATAAGGAAATTATTACAAACTCAATTCTTAAAAATGGTTCGAAACCACTTGATACACTTATCCCCGAAAATTTTGGTGATTTTGATGGCCAAACATATCGTGAGTTAGATCCCTCACCAAAAGAGACACGCTTCAATCTTGAAAAAGCACAAGAATTACTTGCGGTGGCCAAGATGGAGCTTACCGATATCCCTCTAACATTTGAATTAAACTTCCCCGATTCTGCACTATTCCGCAATGTGTATGAAAATGTAAAAGCGCAGTTAGAAGCTAATCTTCCTGGTGTCTTAGTTACACTCAATGCACAACCATCTAATCTTTACTATTCCGAAATCATGAAAAAACAGACACCCGCCGGACATGGTCAATGGGGTGTTGACTATGAAGATGTGCAATCATTTTTCACATTATTTGAAAGTACATCCAACTATAATTACGGTAATTATCAGAATGCTGCTTTTGATGCAAGCTATCATAAAGGTGATTCAGTTGAATTAGCAGGTTCACCACTTGAACGCGCTGCAGCCTACTTCCCGGCTGAAGCACAAGTTTTGGATGATGCAGTCTTTATACCTTTATACCAACGTGCAACTAAATGGATTGCCCATGATAATGTTTCAGGTATAACACTTAGCCCCATAATGCCCGCACGACAATATCGTTTTGTTACTGTGGCATAATGAAATAAAAAACAGGCATACACACCCATGCGGAATGTGATATGCCTGTTTTTTTTCTGTCTATTTCTTTTTTGCTTTACGAATACTCATAACTGTCATTCCAATTACTACTGCTAATCCGAAAATAATAAGTGGACTTACTCCCTCTTTTTCAACCGTTACCATCACTATTTTACTATAAAGTATATTATTAAAACTCACAGTAAATGTCAGTGGATATACTCCTACTTCACCTTTATTAATTGTTGCAAGTTGACTTGGGTCTACTTCTAATATTGCATACAGATTAATTTTGGCCAATAAGTTTTCAAATTGAATATCAGCATGTTTATCATCTTGTGCAAACTCGCGTGTCATTTTTTTAGCATCACTGCTTTTTATGGTGAAATCTTCACCAATAATTTCAAGTTCAGGTATACTATTTTCTTGTTCCTCTTGTGATAATTCTGCTGTAATTGGCATTATTTCAACGGTTCCTTCCCCTGTTTTTTCTGGTGCTAGACCTCCCATTGAGAATATTACTATACTAAGTAGTGACATTGCTAATGTTTTCATTCTTTTTTTCCTCATTTCGATTATTTTCAATTTCACGGTAATGGTCCATTTTCTTTTTAAATAGTTCGGCATTTGATGGTGGTGTATATGTTATTGCATTCGCCCCGGCTTCAATTGTTTCTAAAATATCAGCATCTGTTGGCCCACCTGTTGCAATGATTGGGATATATGGGAATTCTTTGCGGATCTTCCGAACAATTTCGGCAGTTTTGCGTCCTCCACTGACATTTAAAATTGTCGCCCCCGCATCCAAGCGCTCTGCAATATTTGTAAATGGTGATACAATTGTCATCGTAATTGGGATATCTACCGCATTTTTAACAAGTTTTACTGTTTCAACTGGTGCCGTTGCATTCAAAACAACGGCAACTACACCTTGAAATTCTGCATGCAATGCAATATTAGCTGCACGATTTCCATTAGTTAGACCTCCACCAACACCACAAAAGACCGGCACTTGTGCAACAGTCGTAATTGCCTGGGTTATGGATGGATGAGGTGTAAATGGATAGACTGCAATTATTGCATCCGCATTATTATTTTGAATAATGGCAATATCTGTTGTAAAAACAAATGATTTAATTTTCTTCCCAAAAATTTTTATCCCTGATGCGTGCTCTTTGATAATTTCGGGAACCTGAATACTATCTTTTCGTAAATCCGTCGTGATTTCTGGAATATACATGTGATTGCTCCTCCCATTACTTTTTTTTAAAAAAGGACATTATCAAATATGCCTCCTGCTTCCATTTCTAGAATTGTTCTCCCTACTTTCTCGCGTCCGATATAATTAAAAACTGTTGCCACAATCTGTAATATCCAAGAACAAGTAGTGAGAACTAGGACAATATATGCATATATTTCTGTGCCTGTTGAAAGTATATCAAAAGCAGATGGTAGTATAATCAATAAAATAAGTTGCAGTACGACAACAAGTATTAAAACACCTGTACTAATGATTGTTAATATTGCCCCAACTTTAAATTGCTTTGTGCGACATGCTAACACCAAAATGCCAATTGCTAATGCTAATTGAGCAGCCGTTGGCAGTAAGAATAGGAAACTTAATGCTTGCCCAATAACTGGTAGCGCAAGGAGTGTTGATAGGACTACTAGATAGCTATATAGCCTTTTTTGCTTTTTTAGCATTGCTAAAACTACTGCTTTTTCCATTTTTATAAGATCCCTCCTCATATTATTTATTATATCATAAAAAAGTCACATTTTTTCTATAGATGTTTTAAAATGATTATATACTATTTTTGACTAATAGTACTGCTGCTTGAGCCATGATCCCCTCACCACGTCCAATAAATCCAAGATTTTCTCCTGTTGTTGCTTTGATGTTAACATCCTCTGCACTAACTTCTAAAAGCAGTGCAATATTGTCTTTAATTTCCCTTTTATATGGTGAAATTTTTGGTGCTTGGCACAGAATAATAGTATCAATATTCCCAATATGATAGCCTTTTTTTTTCATGAGATTTACGGCATATTGAACAATAGTTGCAGAATTTAAATCTTTATATGCACTATTGGTATCGGCAAAGTGGTCACCTAAATCTCCTAGTCCAAGTGCACCCAAAATTGCCTCCCCTACAACATGGAGTAAAACATCGGCATCCGAGTGCCCAAGTAGCCCTTTTTCATGAGGGATTTCAATTCCTCCGAGCATACATTTTCGCCCTATTACTAATTGATGGATATCCGTTGATTGTCCAATTCGTATCACTATACTTCCCCCTTTTTCTGATTTAATATTTTCATATACACGGCGGCAATTTCAATATCATCGGGTGTCGTAATTTTCATATTATATTTATCACCCTCAACTATTTGTACACGGTGTTTACCTGCATATTCAATAATTTGGGCATCATCTGTTGCCATAAACCCCTCATTTTCCGCAAGTTCATGAGCTGTATATAATGCATCTCGATCAAATGCTTGTGGTGTTTGGGCATAATAGACGTGGTCTCTTTTAATTGTGCGGCTTACCTCGTTAAAAGCATCCACTTCTTTTAATGTATCCGTCGCCTTTACACCTAAAATTACTGCTTTTTCAAAAGCGAGTAATGCTTTCATTTTTGTAAGTTTCTCACTTTTCAAAAAAGGTCTTGACCCGTCATGGACAAAAACTTTATAGCTTTTAACTTGTTTTAATGCTGCAAAAACACTTTCTTGTCGTGTCTTCCCACCATATACTAGCTTGACGCGATTGCGCTCAATTCCCGCTGCTTTTAACGCTGTATCAAATTTTTGCTCTTCTTGTGCAGCAATTGTAATATAGATTGTCCCACATCCGCTATCTGCTAAGAAGAGTTCAACACTATACATAAAACAGGGTTTATTTTCAATTGGTAGAAATACTTTATTATAGCCAAGTTTTGTTCGACTCCCACTACCAGCAGCCGTTAAAATAACATCATATTGCATCTTTTTTCCTCTTTTCTTTTATTTTATTTTCTAATGAGATCTAGAGTTGAGAGCGCATCTCTAATAGTTGCAACTTCAATAACTTCACTATGCTTTGCTAGTTGCTTCGAAATCCCTTTTGGCACAAAAACTTGTTTGAATCCAAGTTTCAAACATTCACTTACACGCTCTTCTAATCGCGTTACTCGCCGAATTTCTCCAGTTAAGCCAACCTCCCCAATCATCACAACACCAAGTGGAATTGCTCTTTCTAAATTACCCGAGGCAATACAGGTTGCAATTGCTAAATCTGCTGCTGGATCATCAATACGCATTCCTGCCACAACTTTTAAAAATACATCCTGGTTTTGTAAAAGAATGCCTGCACGTTTTTCAAGTACGGCTAAAATTAAGGCGAGTCTATTATGTTCAACACCAGTTGATGTCCGCCGTGGATTTCCAAAATAGGTTGGCGATAGCAATGATTGAATTTCAATTAAAAGTGGTCTTGTCCCCTCAAGTGTTGCACAAACACAGATACCACTATAATTTTGATCTCTTTTTTCTAAGAAAAGTTCAGATGGATTTGTTACTTCAACAAGTCCTTCTGCTCTCATATCAAAAACACCAATTTCATTTGTTGATCCAAAACGATTTTTGACTGTGCGTAAAATACGGAAACTGTTCTGCTGTTCCCCCTCAAAATAGAGGACTGTATCCACCATATGTTCCAAAATTTTCGGTCCTGCAATTGCACCATCTTTGGTTACATGACCAACAAGAAAAATTGTCACATTGAGTTGCTTAGCAAGTCGCATAAACTGTGCTGTACATTCACGAATTTGCGTTACACTCCCCGGTGCACTTTGAATAGCTTCTAAATAAACTGTTTGAATTGAATCAATTATCAGAAAATCTGGTTGCATCCGTTTGACCTCATCAACAATCACATCAACATCAGTCTCAGCAAAAAAAAGGAGGTCGGCTGTTGATACTTGTAGGCGTTCTGCCCGTAACTTTACTTGGTATGGGCTTTCCTCACCACTCACATACAGCACTTTTTTTCCAGACTGTGCAAATTCTGCTGCTACTTGTAAAAGTAATGTTGATTTCCCAATTCCGGGTTCACCACCAAGTAGCGTAAGTGACCCCCGCACCAGTCCACCGCCGACAACTAAATTAAATTCTCCCATTGATGTGTGCATCCGATTTTCTTCATGTTTAGGGATATCTTTTAATACTTGTATTTCTGAGCGCATAGGTGCAATTTGGCGATTGGTGTTTTTTTTGACCTTCTTGTCGAGTCCTTCAACCATCGTACCATAATTTTGACATCCAGGACAACGCCCCATCCAAACTACTGCCTCGGTTCCACAATCGGTACAAAAGTAATTTATTTTTGGTTTTTTCGCCATATTATTTCACCTCAATTTCTAAATTATCAACGATTAGACCAACAGGGCAATGATCTGATCCAAGTACTTCAGCATAAATTTTTGCCGATTCTAATGCGGTATCAAGTCGACTACTTGTACAAAAATAATCAAGTCGCCAGCCGATATTGCGCGCACGCACATTTGCCATATAAGACCACCAGGTAAAGACGTTTTCTTCATCTGGATAGAAATAGCGATATGTATCGGTAAATCCACTTGCTAAAAGTGTTGTATATTTATTGCGTTCTTCCATTGTAAAACCCGAGTTCCCTTTATTTGAATTTGCATTTTTGATATCAATTTCAGTATGTGCAACATTGAAATCCCCACAGAAAATAACGGGCTTCTGCATATCTAATTGCTCAAGATATGCTCTAAAATCATCTTCCCACTGCATTCGATAATCAAGCCTCGAAAGATCACGTTTTGTATTTGGGGTATACACAGTTACAAGATAGAAATTTCCATACTCTAAAGTTATGACTCTCCCCTCCTTGTCATGGTGTTCGATACCTAACCCATATTTTATACTTATTGGAGGATGCTTTGTAAAAATTGCTGTCCCGGAGTAACCTTTTTTCTCAGCATAATTCCAATAGACATCATAACCAAGATGCGCTACATCAATTTGTCCTGCTTGTAATTTGATTTCCTGTACACAAAAAAAATCTGCAGCTGCTTCTACAAAAAAAGCATCAAACCCTTTTTTACTTACTGCACGCAAACCATTAACATTCCATGAAATAAACTTCATTACATCTCCTCTTTCCTAAGTGAATCTATTTTATCTTCTTATATACTATTATAACATCAATTGCGTTTTGGACATAAAAAAGAACCTTCTTTTATTTTTCGAAGATTCTTTCTTTTTTTATACTATTCCTGTGCTTTCGGCATATACATTCCAATATGCTTCCAGTATGATCGTTTCTGAGGCCTCATCCGCTGCTTTTTATTCTTTTCTACTCATTATATTCATATTCTTTTCTCATAGCTCTATTCTGCTGCTTTTGTTAATTGTGGTATAACTTGTTTTTTACGTGATACTACTCCTGGTAGTTCAATAAGATTATCCACAACTTTTTCAGCAAATGCTTTTTCAATGATTGCTACTGGCCCTGAAACAATCCCAACTGAGTTATTATTGAGAATATCTGTAATAA
>BHER01000054.1 GCA_003864555.1 Erysipelotrichaceae bacterium
GAAGGAACACACACCACTAGTTGTTGACAATATCACTACCTTACATAAAATTTTGCTAAACATTCCTAACGATCCTTGTGAGTGGATGGATGTCTATCAAATAAATAAAGAACTTATTTTATTGAAAGAATAGGGACTCAATAAAGGAGAAGGAAAGAAAAATATATTTTGGAAGAGATAGGTTAACAGATTGGCACTTTGTGAACTGCACCCCTGTCAAGGAGAATTAAATAAAAAGGAAAAAGTGAAGAAATCTAGATTTCTTCACTTTTTCCTTACGCAATATTGGAAGTCCTAAATTGTACGGGACCCACTTGTGCTAGATTCCATTGATAGCGATGCTTGGATTCAACTCCAAGTTTCCCAAGTTTCCATCACAAATCTAAGGTCGAGTGATGCGGACAATTGTATCGCCACGATTTCTTTGTTGAAGCAATCTTTAATCGTTGATAAGTATGCAAATTTATTAGCTGACATTCTAAAATAGGTGATATCTGTTAATAATATCTGTCCTGCTCTCTGTGGGGTAAAATTTCTTTTTATTACATTTTCTGCGATAGCATTTGTTGCCATTGCTCGTGCTGATTTTTTATGTGGATGTCTGATTTAAATTGACAATTCAGGTTACAAAAAAGAAAACAACAACAAAAAATGATGCTCTCAAATAAGATACCAATGCCATCTTTCCCTCATTTCCCCAAGCGTATCGTATCGCTCACTAGTCGGCCACTCATGGCAGGTCCTGTGGGTACATGTACTAAAAATAATCCCAACTGTCTTTAATTCGGTAATAATTGTTGCAATCATCAGACTTAAGATTAGTAGTTGCAAAGCCGTATTGTTAACTCCGCGTGTTTGGGCAAAAAAAAGGCGGTATACTCAACAGAGTATACCATCTCATCTTCATTATGAATATTGTAAGGTCAAGTCCGCATGGACGATTACTTCTGTTGCTGCCGTATATTGCTCAAGTGCTTCGACTAATTCATCATAGTTCTGATAAATTGCACCTTGCTTTCTACATGCAACCGTCTTCCCCACCGGGTGAACCATCACTTTTTTTCCATCTTTTAATAGTGTAAGCCTTCGGAATCCATTTTCAATTTCTGCACCACTGGGTGTATAGTATATTTCATCCATCTCTGCGAAGAGATACTTGCGCTTATTGACGATAATTCCTTCTAAATTTACGATGATTAGTTCGGGGTTTTCCCGCTTTTTTTCTTTGTTTTTAACTATTGAAATACTCGTATACATCAAAAGAAGTCCAACGAAGAGGAATCCTAATGCCTCAGGAAAGGCGGTATTTATTGCTAAATATACTGCAAGAACAAGTACTATTCCTGCAATAAAAAAAATAGGTATCGCTGATATCCCTGTATCAATATCTATTTTAAATACCCGCTCTGTTTCTAGTGCGTATGCCCGTGTACTTCGGCTTATAGCTATTTCTGCCTCAGTCACCGCTTCCTGCTCTGCTAGTAGTCTTTGAAAAAAGTCGTTTGCAGTTGCTGAACTCAGCCCACTCAAAAGATGTCTTTTACTTTTTGTTCCTGCCAAGTCAGTGACCACGAGAGCAATATATACAACTGGGATAATAGCATAGACTGTTGTATCATAGAATACGCCAAATGATACATCCTTCAGTTGGTAGCTTGCTGTTTTTTCACCTTTTTTTGTGATGGTCAGCATTTCATCATCCAACTGGATTTTGACACTGTATGCTTGAAGTGTGCGAAAAACATATATAAGCAGTGTGACTATGAGGGTAATTTGCAGATACCCCATATAAGCCTCAAGACCAAATTCCTCAAACATATCTATAAGCGCCCACGCAATGATGCATGATCCTACTACAGCAAAAATAATTTTCAGCAGCATTTTTTGAGGTGACCCACTATATTTTTTTTGCATTCCATTTTCCATCTTTCTGTCTCACTATTTTCAAATATGCAGCGCTATTTCTGATATTACATTATAAACTGTAGCGCCAAATCTTCCATGAGCTGTACATTTTGTCCTTCCGTGTAACGGGCTATTTCTGAAATGAGCAACGCGTAATCGGGATATTTTAGTGGGTGTGCCTTCCCATTATTATCAGCCATTCCAAGAGCGGCATATCCAATAGATTTCCCATTTTTGACAATTGTTATCCGACGCATATACCGAGGTGACAGGCTTGCGTGAATTGGCGTATAGTAAATACTATCAATTTCTGAAAAAAGATAGCGCACATGCTTAATTGTGATTGCTCCATCTTCTAATATGATTTGCAAAGGGTGCTTTTTCTTTTTCATGTAATCTATGATTGATATAAGCATGATAATTGCTATCGCAACCGTTGAAAAGACACCATTTAGAAAACTCCTCCGATCTTCCATAATAAAACCATAAGCAATAAATAATACCGCAACTCCTAGGATGCATGCAACTATGATAATAGATTTTCTCGTATCAAGTGCAACCGTAAATACACGTTTGGGCAAACCTTGCAGCGATTGGTCTGTTACATATGCCTCCGCTTGTGTACCATTATAATTTTTTTCCATATATATCCATCCTTTATTTCTGATTCAGTTTGTGTACTACTGCTTTAAATCATTAAAAAATATATTGGCATTTTTTGTATTTAAGCCAGTCAAGCGATGCGTTTTAATCAGCTTCCCATTTTTATCACTCACATGTAATAAAATTGTTGTCCAATAAGGAATCATATTCAAACTCATGCGTGAATATTCGGGTGTTGTCTCAATTTCTGAACGGTTGTAGCTTGCTTTTGCAGAACCAAACTCCGCTACTTCAAGTATATCTGTACTCAAGTTAATTTTAAGTGTCATGCGTTTTAGGGCTAAAAGCAGGGCAAAGACGACTGTTACTATCACAATACCTAAGATAACCATAAAAATGACTGGTTGATCGATTCCCGTTTTATCAAAAAATGCGAGGAGGAATATATAACCAACCAATCCTAAGAATATAATTGTCGCAAATTTAATTGCTAGTTTATCAAGTGTTCCATTATAATTTTTTTCCATATGTCTTCATCCTTTTCTCTTTATATATTTTTTTATTTCTGTTTTGACTGGTGGAATTGCAGGCTATCGGGTCATATTATCCTTTTCCATAGTATCACATTGCAAGCTTCTACACCATGTGTTTTTCATGTTTTATGTATGATAATGATATCCTTTTTTATCCTTATTTTTCTCTACTGTCCTATTCTGGACGTCTATTATATTTGTGTATCTTATTTTTTTTAAAAAGTGTATTTGTCGCTTTTGTTGCAAAAAGCTCAATTGGAATTGTACACAGTGCCAAAACAAAAAACACTAAAAGGGGTGTGCCACTTAATCTACTAATATGTAAAATATCCGCAAAGAGAATTGCAGCCGTATAAAAGCCTATGAAGACTGTTGCTACAAGGAATACTCGTAATTTATTCAATGGTTTAGATGCCTTGATAACACCTAAAATACTGACAAAACCAATCAGATAATACATGATTGTTACACGATCCATTGCATCCATTACACTAAAATTACTGATAACCATCACTGCTAAAATTGCTAAAATGATTGTCAATGCATTCGGAATTGCACGCCGAAATACCGTTGGGAGAAAATGCCCTTTAATCCGCCGATTATCGGGTTCAAATGACATGAAAAATGAAGGATATCCTTCAATTGCTAAATCAATGAGTGTGATTTGAATTGGGATAAAAGGAAATGGTATCAAAAGGATTAAACAAATAACTGATAATAACACGGAGTATATCGTTTTTATAAAAAAGATGGATGCAAGTTTTGTTGCATTATTAACCACCCGACGCCCTTCCATTACAACAGATGGTAATGAACCGAAATCAGAATTTAATAGCACAAGTTGTGAGACTTGGCGGGCTGCATCACTTCCCTCAGCCATTGCAATACTACAATCAGCCTCCTTGAGTGCAAGCACGTCATTGACACCATCACCCGTCATCGCAACTGTATGTCCCAAAGATTTGAGCGCTGCAATTAAGCTTTTTTTCTGTTGTGGTGAAACCCGACCAAAAATATCATAAAGTGTGACAATTTGAGGAATAGCTTCTAGCTCGATATCGCTCATATCAATATAAGCTTCGTAATTCTCAAATCCTGCCTGTTTCGCAATTTGTGAGACTGCAAGCGGATTATCCCCTGAAATTATTTTAACATGCACGCCTTCTTCTCGGAAAAAATCGAGTGTTGCACGCGCGTTTTGCCGAATTGGATCGATGAGTGAGACTGCTGCAATTATTTCAATATTTTTTGGTAATACTGGCTCCTTGATTTCCTCTGGTGTAAAACCAAATACCAAAATTCGCATGCCTGTTGCAATCAAAGCCTCAACCTCGGGAGGTAAGCTTGTTGCTCCTAATCGTTCGGGTGCTCCTAATATAATTGTTCCAATGTCTGCAATTGTTGCACTACTCCATTTTCGCTCCGATGAAAATGGTATTGTTGCGAGCACTTTTTCAGGCATTATTTTCCCAAAATGGCTTTCCATTGCTAGGAATGTTGCATTATTATCCTCAACTGCCCCTAAAAATAATTGGATTAGCTGCTCATTTGGCTGGTTAAGCATGCGATGTTCTACCGTATGGACGCTTTCTACCGACATTTTCCCCTCTGTCAGTGTCCCGGTCTTATCAAGGCATAACATATCTACTTGTGCAAGCGATTCAAGTGAAAACAATTCTTGGACAAGTACCTCTTTTTTCGATAATTTTATGACTCCTGTAGCCAGCGAAATACTAATAAGGAGCATTAAACCTTTAGGTAACATTCCCAAAAGTGCTGCTGCTGTTGCAACGACTGACACTTTCAGCACATCTGAGCGCAAATAATAGGCTTCTAGAAAAAGCACAATTCCTAATGGGATAATTAAAAAACTTGTAAACTGTGTGACTTTTCGCATTGAGCGTTGCAATTCTGAGAATACTTGTTTATGTTTTTTGGCTTCATGGGTAATTTTTGTCGCATAGTTGTCGATACCTACATGCTCAACTTGTGCAAAGCATTTCCCACTGACGATATAACTTCCTGATAATAGGTGATCGCCTATTTTTTTCAAAATTACATCCGTTTCTCCTGTTAGAAGCGCCTCATTTACCTCCACTGCCCCATGGCTAACAATGCTATCCGCAGACACCTGTTTCCCCATATCAAAGATAATTGTGTCGTGTAATACAATTTTTTCGACTTCAATTTCTATTTGTTTCCCATTGCGAACTACTGTTGCTTTAGGCATTGAGAGCAAAGATAGATTTTCTACTAATTTTTTTGCGTGTACTTCTTGGAGAATTCCGATTGTAATATTTAAGGCAATGATTGCAAGATATGCCATATTGCTATATGCCCCAACAAAAGCTAGTGCAATACCAATTAAAAGATTGTAACCATTAAAAAGTGTCACGACATTATCTTTGATAATATCTGCGGTTGTTTTTGTAATTTTTTCTGGTGTAAAATTTACATCCCCATTTGCGATTGCTGCTTCTACTTCAGCTTCTGTTAAGCCTTTTTGATAATCTGCTATTATCATATTATTGCCTCTTCTCATTTTTTTTACTGTTAAAACATTCCCATATATTATAGCATTTTATCAGCTAAATCTCTTTGAAAACTGTGAGTCTTGTAATAATTTCTGTATGTTGTGGCATTTTTTTTAGAAAGCTTGCCCGATCCGCTTCGGTAAAGCAATCCACAGTAAATCCTGGTGCCATTGTACAACCATAAAAAGCATATTCCCCACCAGTTATAAGTTCAGCTGCTTGAAACATGCCTCCTGCAACTGTGTGGACTGATTTTTCACCATTAAGTGGGTTATTTCCCATCAAATGGCTTGTTAGTATTCCATCTTCGCTCAATTCATACAGGAAAAAAGGGTCTCCTCCATAGACATGCCACATTTCATCGTATGCCAAGCGGTGAAAACAACTTCTACTTTCAAGGGCATTACTCAAAATACCCACAATTGCTGTCCCGGCAGGTCTCATATCATAAAGTGTTTCTGTTGTTTTATATATATGGGCAACTAGTGTTTTTTCACTACGCATCCGCTCAAAAGGGTATAGTTCTAAAATTTTATCGATATTTGTTTTTCTATTCATCTTCATTATTCCTTTCTGGGCTACTTTTTAAGTAGGGCTAAAATAACTTTCATATTAGGAAAAAAGAATAACTGATCTTGCTCAATCTCTTTTATCTCCGCAATTGTACCATCAAAATCAAATAAAAGTCCAGTATAGTCTATTTTGTTTTCTCTTTTCTTCTTTTTCGTAAAAAAAGCACTCTTATTCCTAAGAGTACTTTTTGAATTGCCACTATTTCATTTTGTTTTTACGATTTACTGCCTTTTGCTTTTCATGTTCTCTTTCTACAATGCGATTAACAAATAGTAACCGAATTCCAACTCTTGTTAAGTTTGAAACAATCCAGTAGATTGCAAGTGCAATTGGTTGATTCCAAAGGATCCAAATAAACATAATATTCATCAGATACATTGTTAATGCAGTTTGATTTCCTTTTGGATTTCTCTGGTCTTTTGGTAATGTAAAATATGTTGAAAGGAAAATTGAAATAATTGCTACGAAAATAAATATTTTTAACCATGGTCCAATAAATGGAATAAATGGTAACCCGGGATCGGGCTGACCGAAGTTATAATTAACACCAAATAGCATAAATGCACTCTCATTTAATAATGTTAAGCGACGTACTGCTGAGAACATTGAAATGAGAATTGGCATTTGGACACCAATTGTAACAAGCGGTGCTAGACAACCACCCATCATTGTTTGACCATTGTCTGCATATATTTTCTGCATTTCAATTTGGTATTTCTGTTGTTCCACACGATCTGTTCTATTATTTGGATATTTAGCAGCTAATTCTTTTAATGCTGGTTGTATCTCTTGTGATTTTTTTGTTTGAATTTGTGATTTAATTTCAAGTGGTGATAAAAGGGTATAAAGGATAAGCGTTGCTGCTGCAATTGCAAGTCCTGCATTCCCCGTTATTTCATATACTTTTGTAATCAACCATGAAATCGGGTAAACAATTAATGTATCCATTAGGCCCACCGGTGTTGTTGCACTCGGTCCTCCAACTGTAATAGGATCATTCCCACACGCTGTTAATATGAGCGCAAGTCCTAGAAATCCCAACATATATACATGTTTTTTTTGTATTTTCTTCAAGTTACATTCTCTCCTTTGTATTCTCCATCAAAAAGGGACCATACATTATAGTAT
>BHER01000055.1 GCA_003864555.1 Erysipelotrichaceae bacterium
ATCAAAATTATCAGGAGTCCGTATCCCGACCAAAGTTAAAGAGAGTTTGCATTAAGAACATCATTAATCAAAATTATCAGGAGTCCGTATCAACCAAAACAATCAATATTGAAGACTTCATGAACATCATTAATCAAAATTATCAGGAGTCCGTATCGGTGATGAAAATGTCGGTAATTATAATGAAGAACATCATTAATCAAAATTATCAGGAGTCCGTATCCTCTAGCAAAGGCTAACGGCTCCCAACAACTATATTATACTAGAAAAGCAATATTATTCAAAGACTATTAATGCAACTGGCCCAAGTAATTCTTCATCACTCTTTTTACGTCCCGCAAAGTGGTACATTTTTTTATACTGGCTTTCGGTAATCGCAAATATTCTGATATCTCCACGCCTGGGTGCGAAGCTTTTCACGCGTCGGAAATATTTTGCATACTCACTATCATTTCGACAATAACGAATATAAGTAGAAAACTGCATCATCACAAATCCCTCATCCAAGAGCTGCCGCCGGAAGACAGTATAGCAATGCCGATCATCTTTAGTTTTTGTCGGTAAGTCAAATGTTACAAATAAGCGCATCTGTCTATAGAGGCTCAAAAAAGGTGTCAAAATTGATTGTCACGAGTTCCGGCAACGCAAAATGCAATTCTCCATTTTCAAGATAGTTTAGATAGGAGCGTACCAATAATTCTATCGCATGGGAAACCGTATACGACTTCCCGTTCACAAGTACTGGTGCATTTAAAAGGTAGATGAGTTCTTTTCGGTGTTGTAGTGTTAATTGTTTCTGTAGATTATCCCTATTACAGAAAAGATAATAATCGATGAGTGCTCGAAATGGTTCAATCAAGTCGTATGTCAAGTTCAGCGCATTGGTCTTACTCCGATGGTTCACTCCCATATGCAAGGTGAAGCCATAACTTGTCAGCGATCGGCTAATACTTGCCCGCAAAATACTATAGCCATAATTTAAAATACTATTTTCATAATCCCCCTCAAAGCGGAGAAATTCCTTTCCATGGAGCGCATAAAAGAAAACTTTTGCCGCCGTTCCTTCACGATTTTGGGTATCATGTCCTGTAAGCTCTTGATAGTATTTCTCCAAAAGCGTGCGTGCATCAGGAGAGAGTTGACAATATTTCAAAACTGCTAATTGATTCGCAAGTTTACCCTTCAACAAACATTCTGTCGCCCGCTCTTTCATTTCAGACGTCTGATTCTGTTGCAGTAAAAAGACTTCATGTGGGCGATAATGTTGGTTTAGGGCATGGGTCTGCATCACCGGCATAAACTTGCCATCACAGCAGAGGACAATAATATTAAAGCGTGCGCACTCTGCCAATGCAAAGCTAGTGAGGGTAATTTCACGGGATTCGAGGATGATAATATTGATATCCTCCAGTGGTATCCGATTCTTGTTCCCTTTTTGCTCGACGATAAGTTGGTTATCTGCACTCCTAATACCCGCCGCCCCTGCGATTAGGACTTGTCTGTATCCCATAACTTCTCTCCTAGCAAGCTTACTTTAGCTGTATTTATTTTAATAATCGTCGAAACTGTAATTGTAATTTGCTTCTTCCCCACCTTTTTTTGAACTTGCGCCTGTATTAAATCATAGCTATCTCCTAAAATACTTTTTATCTCCAACATTCCCGATGTAAATCCGGAAACCTTACAATTCACTACGGTCGAGTTTATTGTCTGCAACCCGATTGTTTGACCCGGTGTTAATTCAAGATAAAGCTCATAACCCATGGCTAACAGATCATGATGCATTGCAATCAAATTATTCTTCCCCTGACCATACCACAGTTGCAATTTTATATCCTCTCCTGTTGCATATTTCAAATAGCGGTAATTATCAATCTGAGCAAAATAGAAACAAGCTTCATCTTTTTTACGATAGACCAAAATTCGTGCAAGTTTTCCAATTGCAGCATAGCCTTTGCTTCCATCTCCACCAATTTGTAGCAGTTTATCCAAATCGCCATCTTGGATTCGCACTTTTTTAACTGGTCGCCCGTTGGCTAAGAGTGGATATGGTGTTGGCTTTTTGTCCGCAAGCCATGTTTTAATTGCGGTAACAACTTCTTTTTGCCCTGTTTTGGCATCATAAATTTTCCCGATATTTTTGTCAGTGATTTTTGTAATGTCTATTCGTTTTACTGCAATTTTTTCTTCCGCAGTTTCACGTACTCCATAGATTGTTTCGGCGTGTAATCCACGTTTTATTTTGCGTGAGTAATAGTGGTATGGTTGTTTTACTTGTATTGTCTTGATGTCTACCCCCTCATAGCCTGGGAGCATTGCAATTTTCTGCTGCAATATTTCTTCGTTTCGTTCAAATATCCGAAGAGTAAGTTCTTCGACGAAGCCCTCATAGGGCAACGGTAATTTAGGCATATTATGGTTACTTGTCTGATAGTTGAACTCCGCCAATAGCGATGCCCGTGTAATGACCTCCCCATTCTCATCATGGAGTGTTTCTACCTGGTTCTGCACCATTTGTAAGTATTGGTGAAACTTGGCAATTCGCCGCTCCTGTGTTGGCGTGAGGATTGCAACAATGATGGCGTCGACACTGTGATGTAAATTATGATCGCGCGATTTGCGGTTACGCTGTGTTCGCAACCGGGTTAAAAGTGCATTTAAGATTGCAATATAGTTTGCGCCACGTGCTGGATAATCCACTAGTAGTTTTTGTAGTTGAATATCCTTTACATCATCAATAGAACGGCCAGCAAATCCTGCCATTGCCTGTGTAAACTCTTCTTGGTAGCGAATTGCAATGTCATGGATGTCCTTATCGCTTTGGCTTGCATAACGGAGTTCTTTTGTATCTTTATCCTCTCTTATATTAATGATGTAATTTTCGGTAAAACTTTGTCCATACTCTTCTTCGATTGAGAGCGTAAATTTTATTTTATCCTGTTTTTTTAAATCGAATTCGAGGGCGACTTCTCCCAATTTGAACTTTGTATCAAACTTATTCATATTTGGGCTTTCGAGGGTGTGCGTTAAGCGATTTAAATTATAATATGTCCTCATATAATTCGTAAGATTCCCTTTGAAGGCCTTCACCCGCTGGTTATTATCACTTGGTAACATTTCAGCAAAAATGGCGCGACTTAATGTCGAAACGTAGGCAGTTGCATGGAGGCTCTGCGCCGTAAATTCTTCCCGATTGATATAACCAACAAATAGCAACTTTTCCTTCTTCTGGCGACTGAGTCCAACAACCTTTTCAATCCGCTCCGCATACGTTTTGTACATCCCTAATGGATTCAACCATTGGTGCGGTGTGCGGTTACTTTTTTCTTGGTTAGCTTTTGTCGATACGAGAACCTTATTGTGGTAGCTATCATCTGCTGTTTGTGAATAAGGCAAAATATGATCGATCTGATATACGCTCGTGAAAAGCTGAGAAAGTTGGATGATTTCCCCCGTGTAAAGGCAACGCTCATATTGCTCTTCGAAGAGCCGATAGCGCATTTTATCATCGGCTGTTAGCACCTTATATCCTGGTTTTGCTCCGAGGTATCGTGCAATTTCTTCTTTTTGGAGCATAATTTCAATCCGCTGGTTCCGTACACGGTTGTCAATTTGCTCTTTTAGGATTTTATTCCGTACCTCATAACTATTACTGATATCTCGGGCAACCTCGATATGAATTTTTTCTGGTACACCGTAGGTAGCAACGATTTCTTTATAGAGTTTACGGAGGATAACTAAGACATGGCGGACATTTGGTTGGGTAATTTTTGTGCTAAATGCATGTTCTATTTCTGATACTGTCGGAAATTTCTCAGCCGAAAAAATATGATTAACACTTTTATTATGATGTTCATACCCAAGCTCTGTCATCGCCTCGGTGTAGGTCAGACCTGTTTTGAAAAACTGAACTAATTCTTGCACCAAACTTGTTGAAAGGTTCCCGGTTCCATCATTTTTCCAAACGAGTTCTAGCACTTGTTCGTGCATTGCATCTGGAATTGCACTGTATTCTAGCTTCGCAAGATACTCTCTAATCTTCGTATCTGTTTGCGCATACGAAAGTATCGTTGCAATCAAGTCATAGACGGATATTAGTTCTGTGGTCGTCAAGTTCGACACTGCTACATTGCCTGCAAAGTGTTTTTGTAATTTCTGGTAATTGGGTAGCATTGCCACGACTTTTTTATAGCGCTCTCCCTCCAAACTTGCATTAAAGGCTATCAGCAACTCCTCAGCAAGCGTTTGGCTCTCGTCAACTCCGTGGTCCTTTTTAAATTTTTTAATAAGGCTTTTATACTCATCTTTTGAAATCGATGGGATATCAATAATCTGGATACTGTTTGCTGGGTACCCGATGATATCCAAGAGCATTTTGTATGTTAATTTTGTTTTCTTTTGTAAGAGGTCAATGGCATTCGTGATTTCTTCCTGTGTTAATCCCTTTTTACTGCGGTATCCTAACTCGCGTTCATAATAACGGATATTCTGTAATTTTTGATATGCTACAAAAAGCTCATATGAGGGGGCACTCTTCACCACCCGTGTCTGCTCAGGCCGGAACGAGCACTTCCCCATCATTTTCTCAAAGCTTACTTGATATGGACCTTCTGCTGGACCTTCGGAAAAGTCTCGTTGTGAAAGTAAGATTTCCAAATACTGCTCTCTCCATTGTTCAGTGAGTTCTGGATAGTATTGTTGCTGTTGCTCAAGCAGAGCAGTTGCTTCTTCGGCAACGTCTTGGCGTTCATATGAGTAGCGGTAGTCGTTCGTCGTATTCGTAATTTTATCACTCTGTTCGCTCCGCTTCACCTCAAGCAGTGCTGCTGTTAATAAGCAATTGTTCGTTGCCTTAATTTCATGGACTTTCCCAATCGCTGTTTTAACTATTGTTGCTTCCTTATCTGTTGTGTTCTCTTCAACTTTACGATTCGATTTGAACCCGCGATTTTTGGCATAATGGACTAATGCTCGGCTGATTTCTGCGGGGCTCAATTGTTCACTCAACCCTTTAACTTTTACATCATAGACTGTTTGTTCCCCTTTGTAGTCATACGTCTTTTCATCAAAAAAAGCAATTGATCGTAAAAGTGATTTGATTTTCCTTAAACGGTCCACACGACGACGAATCACACGACGACTCCCGCGCTTTTGACGGCGCGTAACATTATAAAGTTCGCCTTTATTATTATCAAGTGCTTCAAAGACTACAACACCCTGATCCAAGATCCGATATGGTTCCTGCTCCGCACCCTGAACAAGCACAGCACCCCAACCAATTGATGCAACACCTAAATCTAACCCTAAAATATATTTATTATCCTTCATCCTTTGTTCCTTCTTTCCTTTTCTCACTTATTTCTATTATAAAACAAATATTGCAGTTCACCTATGTTTTCTCTTTTTTTTGATAGTGTTGTCCTTAGATTCTATCCTCAACACCAAAAAAAGCCCCGTAAAGTTTATCCGTCTGATTGTTTTCCCAATACTTGTTGCTCATGCAATAACAGTTCTGCTTTCATTTCCGCTCCATAAGCATAAGCACCAATCCTCCCATCGGATTTGATAACACGATGGCATGGTAAAATAAGTGGTATCCTGTTTTTATGCAGCACGCTTCCTACTGCGCGTACTGCATTTGAGTTTGAATTACTAGCAAGTTGCTTATAGGATATGACTTCTCCATATGGTATTTGCGCTAATGCTTGTAAGACCGCCCCACTGAATGTATCGGGGTAAAAAAGTGGTAAATCAAAGATTAGTCGTTTACCTAAAAAGTATTCCTCTAGCTGTTTTTTCGTATTATCAGTAATCTTGTTTCCCAAAACTGGTTCTAAATATGCATCCACAAATTTAAGCTCCTGTAAAAATTCATCGTCTGCCCGGATTTTTAAAATACCTTGACTACAGACAAAATACGCATAATACATCCCAATTCCTCCTCTATTTTTACAAGTATGCCCTCACTCTACTCTTCAAACAGGCGGCTTCCTATCCGCAGCATATTTGAACCATGTTTCAAAGCAATTACATAATCATTGGACATCCCCATTGAAAGATATTCAAACCTGCCATCATTATAAATATCATATTTTTTTTTAGCTCTTGCGAATGTCTGTTCAATTACTTCTGTATCTTCTGTATATGGTGCCATACACATCAACCCAGCTATTTTAACCGCTCCATCATTTTCATATTCTTTTAATACGGCTTCTAGTTGTTGAGAACTAAATCCCTGCTTTGATTTCTCTCCACTCGGATTTATTTGTAATAATATTTTACAGCTTTCTTGTCTGTTTTCACAATGCTCCTTGATTGCCACAAGCATTTCTACATCTGCCACCGAATGGATGAGCATTACTTTTCCGATAAGATACTTCAATTTATTTTTTTGCAAGCGTCCAATCATATGCCAAGATGCATCCTTATATACCAATGATTTATCCCGGATTTCTTGTGCCTTATTCTCACCTAAATTTAGGATGCCTGCTGCTAAAACCGCTGCTATCTCTTTATCTGTTCTTGTTTTAGTTACCGCAACCAAGATAACTTCTTCTACGGTTTTATATCTTTCAATATCTGCCAAAATTTTTTCTATCGCTATTTCCATCTTAGCCCATCCTCCCACACTCTATGTTATATTCTAGTATATCATAACTTCAAGATGACATCTCATTATTTCCTCGGTAATTATTATCCTCCTAAGGGGACTAATAATGCTCTGTCACACTAAAAAATTATAGAAAAAAAGCACCACTCGGCGCTTTTTTGATTACATTGATTCATTTGCTGACATCGCTGCTGCGATAACCACAACCATTCCTAATATTAGTAGTATCATTGATAGGATAAACATAACAAGTCCTGCACGGTTCCATGTTGCTTGTACTGCTTTAAAAGTCTTTACATCCGTGTAGTTATTACTTTTCCAAGCCCACTCATTTGCTTTTGCTCCACAAACAAAAATCCAAACAATATTTAAAAATGGCACAAGAACTAGTAATGGTAGATATGACTTATTACCAATTCCCCACATAACTGGTGAAATAAATGCTCCCCAGTTCCAACCTTTGATTTCTTCTATTTTATTCTCGTACATTTATATCTTCCTTCCCCTTATATTCTTACTT
>BHER01000056.1 GCA_003864555.1 Erysipelotrichaceae bacterium
GTAGTATATATTTTGAGAGGGAGATATTTTATGAGTATAAAAGGATTATTTAGTAGAGTTAAAACAATACCACATCCAGATCTTACAAAAGAAAACTGGGGAGAAAAGCAACCACTAAAAAAAATAAAGATTGGGTCTATAGAGTTTTATCTAAGCCAACCAATGTCATCATTTTTGGTGTATTTATTGGGCGTATTAGTCATAGCTGCAGGTATCAGATTTTTCCTAATACAAGATGGCCAACTCTCACGATATTGGTTTGGAATAGCCTTTATTCTATGGGGTGTTGGAGCACTGATTGCCGGTATCAGCTATCAGACTTTTGGCTATGAGCTCAAAGCAGCAAGAAAAGATGTCTGTGTTTGGACGAGCTGGTTTGAAATTATATATCTGATTATACAACAATGGAGTATGAATGCTATGACTATTGCAGTAGCATATGCGTGTACAACAGGACTTCTACAAGATATCCTCATATGGTATGCGATTGCAATTACTATCATTTACCCAATTTTAACGTTAATTGGTGCATTTGTACCAATCAAATCGCTGATTACCTTTGAGTGGATGGTGGAAATATCATTGCCAAGTTTCATCATCTTCCTCGTATTAAATAGTGTCAGATATATCCATTTTGGCGATACAATGGATTTAGTTTTACTTGGTTCATGGATCTTAATCTATTTATCTTGGTGGGGCTATATCAAATATTGGAAATCAGGATTAACAGAAAAACTTTGGAAAAAAGGTAAAGGAATTTGGTTTTCAGATAATGATGTTCTACATGTTATCTTAATTATCTGGGCGCTTTATATCCTCTTTGTAATGCCAGAGTATATCAAAGATTTTCAAAATCTAATTTAAGAACTTCATAAAGAAAAGCCTTAGTCAAAATCATAATAAAAACCGAAGAAATTTTCTGGAAAGAAGAATGCTTCGGTTTTATTCTTGTCTGGATATCAAATTTGGGTATTTGGAGCGATGATTTTTATTTTCAATCGATTAAATATGGATATAATTACGATAGAGGAGTGGCGTTATTGCTTCTTGTTTTTTGAATACTTTAATAAAATAACTCGGGTCAGAGAATCCAAGTTCATCACTAATCTGTGTTACCGAAAGTGTTGTTTTTTCTAATAATTGTTTAGACCAATCAACCTTCAATTGCATAAGATAAACACTATAGGGCATCCCTACTTCTTTAGAGAAAATCCGGCTGAAGTATCCGGGGCTTAGATGAACAAGGGATGCTGCATCACTCAAAGATAACATGATGCCACGGTTTACATTAAGGTATTCAATAATCGGTGATAATATAGATTCCTTTTTTGAAACAAAATTTTCGATATAGACATTACTAATTGCATGTGAGAGCGATGATTTAAGCTTAGTGATATCTTGCTCCATTGCTAGTGGGCTCGTGCCTGTAGGCGTTTTGATGGCATTTACATTTAAATATAAATCTAATAAATAGTTTTTATTTTTAGCTTCATCAACAATATAATTACATAAACATGAGAGCATTTCCGAGATTGCCTCAATTTTTTCATAGGGTAATATTGGCAGCTCATTGTATAAATTTTGCAACTCAGAGGACTTATTAAATGCAGTCATACCAGTAGGTGAGGTATGTAGCTGCTCGATACCGATTGAAGAATCCTCATCAGATAACCTAACTTGCCCTGCCATTATTGCACCGATATAGCGATCATTAACGGAAATAGGAATAGCGATATCAACAATATTAAAATGGCACATATAGATATAGGGTTTATTACTGCAAACAGCCTCAAACCCACCACGAGAATCACATTTTTGGCAACGTTTGGATAATACTTCATCCGCACGTACACGCTTGCAAAAATCGCTACACGCACTATGTGTAGTAATTGGATTGCCCTTATAGTCTATAGTAAGAATCGCTAATTGTGTTAGTTGTGAAAGAGAATCTTGTAGATTTTGCCATTTATTTAAATCTAAAATTTTTTCTAAACTATAATTTTTCATTGTAATTTCTCCAATCATTCATTCATTCTATTTGAAAATCCATCCATGATAGTAAAATTATGCCATGACTTTAGTGCATAATACCATTTTACCATATAAAAATGTACTTTCACAACATATTATTCTGATGCATTTATGCTGATAAAAGGATATAATAGAGATAGTAAAATAAAATAGGAGGAAATAACAATGAGAAAAGCATTTATCTGTCCTACAAAATATATTCAAGGTGAGAATGAAATCGAAAATTTAGGTTATTTTGTGAAGACTTTTGGAAATTCAGCACTATTAATTGCACATCCTGACGATGTTAAAAGAGTAAAAGCAAAATTAGAACAAACACAAGAAAAATTTGAAATTACATTTATAGAATGTGGGTTTCGTGGGGAGTGTTCACGGCAAGAAGTAGCACGTTTACAAAAGATTGCAAAAGAAAATAATTGTGCATGTACCATCGGATTAGGTGGGGGAAAAGCAATTGATACAGCGAAATGTGTAGCTGAAGGCGTTGCACTCATCATTGTGCCAACAATTGCAGCAACGGATGCGCCAACAAGCCATTCTGCCGTATTATATACACCCGAGGGAGCATTTGATACATATGCATATTTCAAGCAAAGTCCAAGTGTGGTACTTGTTGATACAACTGTAATAGCAGCAGCACCAACAAGATTTCTTGTTGCAGGGATGGGTGATGCAATTTCAACATATTTTGAAGCACGTGCAACGGCAGCATCATATTCAAATGTAAATGCAGGACTGCCATGTGGCGTTAGAGAAGGTGTCTGTGGGCCTGCCAAAGGGACTAATACTGCACTCGCACTCGCGAAGTTATGCTTTGAAACATTATTAGCTGATGGCGTAAATGCAAAAGCTGCTTGTGATAGAAATGTTGTAACGGTTGCATTAGAGAATATTGTAGAAGCAAATATTTTATTATCAGGTCTTGGATTTGAAAGTGGTGGCTTAGGTGGAGCGCACGCAATCCATGATGGCTTAACAATTTTGGAAGGAACACATAAGTATTTCCATGGCGAAAAAGTAGCATTTGGTACACTATGTCAACTCGTATTAGAAAATGCGCCAACAGAAGAAATTAATACAGTCTTAGATTTCTTGTTAGAAGTTGGATTACCAGTTTGCCTTGCAGATATTGGTGTAGATGCAATCTCACCAGCAGAGTTATTGGAAGTTGCGGAAAAAACATGTATACCAGAAGAATCAATTCATGCAATGCCATTCCCGATTACTGTTGAACAAGTAGCGGCAGCAATTAGTACAGCAGATTTAATTGGTCAAAACTATAAGAATAGAGGTTAATTGAATGAAAAAAATTATGAATACACCTGAAACACTCGTACTAGAGATGTGTAACGGGATAGCTGCAGCACATCCGAGTATTGAATTCATTGAGAAATTCAAAATTTTAAAAAAAGTAAAAATGAATCCAAATAAAGTATCGCTTATAAGCGGTGGTGGAAGTGGACATGAGCCAGCACATGCAGGATTTATTGGTGTAGGTATGTTAGATGCAGCAGTGTGTGGAGATGTATTTGCATCACCTTCTCAGATTCAAGTTTACAAAGCATTAAAGCAAACAAAATCGAATAAAGGAACATTGCTTATCATTAAAAACTATAGTGGTGATATCATGAACTTCAAAAATGCAGCCTTCTTAGCAAAAGAAGATGGTATGACTGTTGATTATGTCAAAGTTGATGATGATATAGCGGTAGAGGATAGCTTATATACAGTTGGTAGACGTGGTGTTGCAGGAACTGTTTTTGTCCATAAAGTAGCGGGTGCTGCAGCAGAGGCAGGACTTGAGCTTCAAGAAGTAAAACGAATCGCCAATAAAGTAGTTGAGCATGTTAAAAGTATTGGATTTGCTTTTTCATCAGGTACAGTTCCAGCAAAAGGGACACCAACTTTTACACTAGCAGATGATGAAATGGAATACGGAGTAGGTATTCATGGCGAGCCCGGAATTAAAAAAGAAAAAATCATGGGGGCCGATAAGCTTGCGTTAAAAATGGTAAATGCATTGCTAAAAGAATTAAAAATTGAGGAAAAAACATCGCAAGAAATTGCTATTATGGTGAATGGATTTGGAGCAACACCACTCCAAGAGTTATATTTATTTAATAATGCAGTGATGTCAATTCTCCATGAAAAAGGTGTAAATGCAACACGCATATTTGTTGGGAATTATATGACGAGTCTTGATATGGAAGGTGCATCACTTTCTATGCTTAAATTAGATCCAGAAATCAAAAAATACTTAGTTGCAAAATCAGATGCGCCAGCTTTTAAAGTGGATGGTAATGAACCCGATTCTTGCTTTAAACCACTATCAAAAAATGAAGTGCAAGCAGAAGGGAAATATACTGTTGAAACACCCGCTGAATATAAGGTGATTAAGAATGAAAAAGTTACTTTAAACAATATGAAATACATCATGGATAAGATGGCAGAAGTTATTATTATAAATGAAATTCCATTTTGTGAATTAGATGCTCACGCAGGTGATGGTGATTTTGGTATGAGTATTGCGAAAGGATTCAAACAGTTAAAGCGTGAATGGAAACATATAACAAGGGCGGAAATCACGACAATTGGAGGATTTTTAGAAGAATGTTCACTCATTATTATGGAACATTGTGGTGGAGCAAGTGGTCCAATTTGGGGGTCAGCTTTTAGGAGTGCAGGTAAGTGTGCGGGCGGGCGTGTCGAGCTTACAACACTAGAGTTTGCAAAAATGATGCAAGCAGGGATAAAAGGGATTCAATCAACTGGCGAGCGCTCTTTTGGAAGAGGTGCAGTTGTTGGGGATAAAACATTGATTGATGCATTAGTGCCATGCGCAGATGCGTGGATGCAAGATGCTCAAAATGGAGAGCAATTTACGAAGATTTTTGTACATGCTGCAAAAGAAGCTGTAAATGGTGCCAAAAAAACCGAAAAAATTGTTGCGCGCATGGGTCGTGCAGGAACGGTTGGAGAAAGAAGTATTGGCTATCCAGATGCAGGAGCATTTGGATTAGGCGTTATTTTTACAGAAATAAGTAAGGTACTGGTGTAAAAACCAAAGTAGACTAGGCGTAGTTCACGACTCCAGTATTGGATGTCAGTTTGGAACCGTGAAAAATATTGTATGCCAAAGCAATAATAATTTTATAAAAGTCCTCTATGTGAGGGCTTTTTTTGAGTTTAAAATACTGGGATCCGCAAGATTTTTTCTTGCCTCGTGCAAAGAAGTGGTGTAAAATAGACAAGTATAAGCTGGTTAAAATCCGGGAAGAACAAACTAGCCATCGCCAAACAAAGACAAACACAGTAACATATGTGTAGTTGCAGTAGATATATCCCTAAAAAAAGGAGTGAAAAATATGAAGCAAATAAAAATTGCCTGCGTTGGTGATAGCATCACGTATGGGTTCCTCCTTTTTCCCCGCAAAAAAAATGCTTATCCAACAATTCTTGGACAGCGCTTAGGAAAAAAATTTCTCGTGCGGAATTTTGGTGTAAATGGTACAACGATAGCAGCCAATGGAAATCAACCGTATACGCTACAAAATGCTTATAAAGAAAGTCTGGAATTCCAAGCAGATATTGCAATTTTGATGTTCGCAACAAATGATACCCGCAAGATGAATCGCAATACGACAGAATTTAAATCGGACTACAGCAAATTGATTGCAAGCTATCAGGCAATAGGAACATATGTAATTATTATGTCATCACCAAAAATCTATTGCCCCCGAAAGCGAAAAACACCATATTATGGGATGGATGAGCAGTTACTTCAAACATACCGTGAACTGAGCAAAGAGATCGCACTGGAACGGGCACTTCCATTTATCGACCTCTATGCAATATCACAAGATTATCCAACAAGTTTTAAAAAAGATGGTGTACACCCGGATAAAATATTTGCTAATATTATGGCAATAGAAGTTAGTAAAGTTGTTTTGAAATGTCGAAAAGAAATGGTTCTAGAGGAGCCAAACTCAAGCCCAATTATTCCTTGAGAAAAAAGACGAAATCTGAGATTAAGAGCAAGAAAATGAAAAAAGGACTTCCTTTATAATAGTAATACTCCTACTCCTAGTAGGCTGCAAATCCGCTGATGAAATGCTACTGAGACGAGATATACTAGAACATCACAGAATATGTTATTTTGGATAGAAAAAGGAGCGGGGATTAACGGATTAGTTACGCTTGTTTATGTGGAAACCTAAAGAGTTTTCCTATCCCATCCCGTGATTGTGAAGGCTACCAAATCAAAATCAAAAAATGGTGTGATTTCATTGAAAAGAACGAATGAACAGAATTTTATTTCATCAAAAAAAACTCCTAAATTGGAATGTTGAGATTGAAAATATGTTTCTGAGTACACTATCAAATGCTACAGTAGATAAGCGTAAATAAAGCAATAAATATCTCTTTTCTAAAAGAGCGAAGTATTCATGCGCTTTGCCACCATTTTTATCTATGAAAGCGGTATGAATATTACAATAATAATAAAAAAGTCCATTTTCTCTTATTTTGATGCATAATGATTGTATAAGGTTAACCCTATAGGATATAATTTACTTAGATTTCACAAAAAGTATGTGAAACAAAAGAAGAAGGAGAGAAAAATATATGAAAAATCATATGAGAAAAATCGTATTATCTATGGTGGCACTTGCCCCAATGTTACTTGTTGGCACAAGCATTTCGGCAGCAACGGCAGATAGTGGAGTATCAGTAAGCTTTACAGCAGATATAACACCTACCCCCCCGGTAGATCCTGATGATCCAGATACTATTTGGCCAACACCAGAAAATCCAGGAACAGGAATGGCAGGACCATTAAGTATTGATTATATATCAAATATTGCATTTGGTAGTCAAACAATAACTGGACATATTGAAAAATACGAGGCTGAAAATATTAAACCATT
>BHER01000057.1 GCA_003864555.1 Erysipelotrichaceae bacterium
ATTATACAAATGATTGCGGAAGAAATCAACCTTATAGTGAAAAAGAAATTTATTATCAGAAAATAGAGAGTTAACTGTGATTACTGTGAAAATATCCAATTTTTTGAAAAAATATTGCACCTAAATATGAGCTAGTGAAAATAACAACTAATTTCACAAAAAAACTACTGAGAGAGACTTCTTAGAGCGCGCGAGGACGCTCTACGCTTTCTTTTTTATCAAGTGTATGATATGATGAAAATACGTTAGAAAATATGAGGAAAGCGGGTATAATATGATGAAAAAACGTTGTGACTGGGCGAGGACTCCTTTGGAAATTATCCACCATGATACCATTTGGGGCAGACCTGAACACGAGGATTTAAAATTATTTGAATTTCTTATTCTTGAAGGTATGCAGGCGGGTCTTAGCTGGAACACAATTTTACAAAAGCAAGAAAATATGCGGCAGGCATTTGATAACTTTGATCCAAAATGTATAGCAGAATATGATGAGCAAAAAGAGGCAGAACTTTTGGGAAATGCTGGGATTATTCGTAATCGCCTGAAAATTAAATCCCTTGCTCTAAATGCCCAAGCGTTTTTAAGAGTACAAGCAGAATTTGAGAGCTTTGATGCATATATCTGGGGCTTTGTGGATAATAAGCCATTAGTAAATAACTGGGAAACGACAGCACAAATCCCCACAAAAACAGCATGCTCTCAGAAACTGAGTACGGATTTATTGAAGCGTGGATTTAAGTTTGTCGGTCCGACTATTTGCTATGCCCTCATGCAGACAATAGGCATGGTGGATGACCACCTCGCATGCTGTGATTGGCATGATTAGTAGCAAAATTTAATAGTGTTATCTTTCAGCTGAAAAATTTTTATCGGTGCCTATCTAATCTGTATTTTTCGAAAGTGAAATAATAGAAAGATTATTATACTTTCGCATGCAATTTAAGGCTGGGAATTAGAACACTCTGTTGGAAAGAAGAAGGGTAAAAATAGTTAAAAAAGTATAAATATTATTGTGATAATAAGTACAAATAATAAGCTGTAATAACCTCTGAAAAAGAAAAGGAAAACGCTTGCTTTTTCTCATATCCCCAAGTATAATCAAAGTATACTATTGGTTTAATAGTAGGAATGTGAGGAACTGAAATGAAAAAAATCCAAATTTTTTTAGGACAAATAGGACGAGTAGGAATAGTATTATTAGCAGCCCTTATGGTCTTTACACCACTAAATGCCGCAACTAGCTGGAGATGGGGGTCCGCTCATAATCAAGGTTGGAGTGGTGTAATTGGATGGAGTATGGCAGGGAATGTGGACCATGTCTACGCACGGACAGCAACTGGTGGGAACTATGGAGCCTGCCTCAGATTTGATTACAGAACAAAAAAAAACTACACAGGAGCAAAGCAAATGGACGGATGTGTAAAAGCGTACACATTACAAAGTTCCATAGCGAGAACTGGGATTCTGGGTGCCTATTCGAGGCATAAGCATACAGGATCATTCTGGTCTGGGGATAATATTACAAGCCCATATTAAAAAGATAGCGCCATGGGCGCTTTTTTTAAAATTTTTTATCATAGAAAGGAATCAAAATAATGAAAAAAGTAAAAATATTATGCTACAGTTTATTAATTATATCCGGAGTCGTGTGTGCTATCGGGTATACAATCTTTAATATGGCAGATAAGGAAACAACAAGTGAGGAAAGTATATTTGAAAATGATGAAAGTATATTTGGATTTCTAGCAGATGCTGCTGAAATCCGCAATGATCTCGGACCGCAGCAACTAACGGAAACCATTCAAATTACTCAAGCAACTGCAACAACTACAATCTCGCATGAGACTAGTAATCAAGCGGCTGAGGAATTCTGTCAAGGTGCTAACTTTAGAAAACTGACATTAGAGAATACAGGAAAACAGGAAGTTGAGATCAAGTCGTCGATGTTCTACTACTATGATGACGATAATATGCGTGTGTATGCCGTTGATAGAGTAAGTGCAAAAGAGTATGGAGCATATACATTTAATAGTCCACCACTACTCATCGAACCAGGAAAAAATCTTGAGTATAATCTTGTATTCGAATACACTACACCACTCATAATAATCCCTAATAATACTATGACGGTGGAAGAGGAGGAATACCATAAAAGGAGACCATTGTATTTTCAGTTAAACCCAGAATCAGAAGAGCAAACACTTGAAAAACACGAAATCATAATTAGTTGTACTAAAAGTGAGGAGGACATGGAGGTATTGGGAAGTGAGGAGCAGGAATACATGGAGGAAACTGATAAATTGAAGGACGCATAGACTATTGCAGAATGATAAAGAGAGGATGTAGTGATGATTGATGAGCATGGGAAGAGCAAAAAAGTTTATCCCTCTAATACTTGTATTGGTGCTATTGAATATAGTAACGATTATTATATTACAGAAAGTAAATCCATGGTATTTTATCGAAAATCAGTCGGAGTTTGTAACAAAAAAAGCAAATACTGCATATTTTGAAATTGAAGAATCCGATGTTCTTTTACGTAATATTTACAAGCACCGGCAACAGCTGCCCGCAGTATCATTTATTGTGGAATACTATCAAAACATTCCGGGTCACCCAATTAATGATGTTTTAGTCGTATGGGAAAATACCCCCAATAGCGTCAAATTTCCGCTGAGAACCATAAAATCCGCTGTGAAAATGTCTGAACCTAATCGAGCATATATTGGTAAAAAAGTTTGGAAGGGCTTATCCAAAGATCAACAAAATTTATTTGAGATTAATAATAAGGTATTTCCAATTACCGCAATTCTGGGAGAAAAAGGCGTAAATAGCGGACGTTTCGATGAGACAATCCTTATATTTGGTGAAGCTCTGGATTCGGAATATTTGAGTAGATTACCCCAAAAGTATTCAGCATCACTTTATATTCTGAGTGAGGATACAATAGTAGTCGAACAATTTCGGAAGATTTTAAAAATTACGGATGAGGCTAAATATGTGAAAAATTTGGATGTGCCTTTTTATCTGGAGGAACACACCATGAAATCTACCTTATTTTATCGACGTATTTTTATGAATATGGTGATTTCTTATATCATTGTCGGAATTACCATTTTTGTCCTAGCGTATGCTTTGCATATCCGGATGCGACATGAAATGCTTGTGATGAAAGCATTGGGTGCAACAACTAGCCAACTCATTGCAAGGGTATTAGCATCAAGTTTTATGATGTATATCCTAAGTATTTGTATCACACTCGTACTCCAACAGCTGACAATTATATTAGATTTGCCTTTTTTAGGAAAAGTACAACCAGAATATTTGACGATCCTCTTTGTACAAACGATGCTATTTCTAACGGCATATAGCCTACTAACAATAAATAGAGTACTCAAAATCCAACCCGCACTGTTTTTGCAAACTGAAAGTAGGAGGTAGAGCAATGGTATTCATACAAAGCATATTACTAATTTTACGCAAACGGGGTATTAGCTTTTTACTAATAGTTCAAGCATCTTTGATGTTCGTACAACTTGCAGGTTGTTATGAAGTGATTATAAGTTTTAGTCATAATGAGGCATTGCTCGCATCTTTAAGGCAAGAGGATGAGACGATTATTAATATTACGGCGATGGTGCCAGGAGCAGAGTTTTTAAAAGAAGAGCCGCGAAATGTTGAGGAAATCGAAAATTTATTAGGAAATACACAGGTAATTACTAATAAATATTATATGCTAGGTGGTAAACTAAATGTAGGAGACTATCCGCCAATTCCAACGATTAAGGAGAGTTACAAATACTTTGAAGAAAACCACGAGACAGAAGTTTTAATTGTAACCGGACCATTAAAGGGGGATTTCATATTTTCGGGAGGAGGTAATTTCTCACCCTCAGATTTAAGCAACGATATTAAACCTGTAATTTTAGGAGATGCTTATAAGAGCACACTCAAATTAGGAGATGTTTTTGAGGTTGATATGGGACCATCCATTGGGAACATAAAACTACGTGTCCACGGATTCCTCAAATCCTCGGTATTACAGCCAATATTGACAAATTATCTAGCTTACTCTACAGAAACTTTTAATAATTATTTTATTATCGGTCTTGACGGAGCAATAACAGAGATGCTTTTCACTCCTTCTTATAGCATGAAAACAAGTGATCAAATATACCAAAATTTACAGCATGATGTACATATGCTTGAGGGGAATAAGTATAGTGTTTTGGATGAATTTTCACATAAGAAAAAAGATATTATGGGAAGAGCTCAAAAAAAATATGAGATGCTAAGCGAACTTGGGTTTTATATTTTACTTTTACTTTTAACATATGGAATGCTTACCTTACAGATGGTTAAGGATTTGAAAAGGGAGCATGCGATACTAAACTTATTGGGAGCTTTTCCACTATTCAACTATATATATATGCTCATATATTTTGCTAGTATCGCAGCTATAGGGATATTTTTTGGTATGGTATACCGAATAGTAAACGAGTTGAAACCGGGTAATATCTTAGCAGGAGTAACAATAATCATCGCAATGCTTGTAGCAATGATTCCCGCTTGCATAGAGATGGTAAAAACAGGAATTTCTAGAGATATTTGAGAAATGAGGGAAAATGTATGATAGAAATAAAAAATGGTGGCAAACAGATAACGACAAAATATCTGAGTTTGGATATCTTGAAAAATATCAATCTCAAAATAGTAAAAGGCGAGATGGTTGCAATAACAGGGCCATCAGGATCAGGCAAAACAACAGTACTAAATATTCTAGGAGCATTAGATGCGCTAACAAGTGGAGAATTCTTCTATGATGGACAAAATATAGCAATATATAAAGAAAAAAAACGTGCTCTGCTGAGAAATAGCTCATTTGGATTCATCGTTCAAAATTTTGCATTATTACATGATTATACCGTATTTGAGAATGTGGAAATGCCACTGCGTTTTGCTAGGAAAAAAAAGAAAGCCCGTGAAAAAAATGTAGAAGCGATTTTAAGAGAATTAGAAATAATAGGACATAAAAATAAAATGCCATACGAATTATCCGGTGGACAGCAACAAAGGGTGGCAATAGCACGTGCTTTAATAAATAATCCTGATGTTATTCTGGCTGATGAACCAACGGGAGCACTAGATATTGCTACGGGGCAAAAAGTAATTGCGCTCCTTTTAGAGGCGAACAAAAATGGAAAAACAGTCATCATCGTAACGCATGATGAAAATATTGCACGAAGATGCAAGCGGCGAATTTACTTGGAAGACGGTAAAATTATAAAAGATGAATTTCAAGAGGAGAATAAGGTATGAAGTATGCCCAGCGAATAATGATCTGCATTAAACGAAATAAGATATATCTCTATCTTTTAGCAATTGTACTCATCCTATCACAAGTGGTCTTTTTAAGTTATTTTATCCATAAGACAAATGATCGTGCGATCATTGGGCTCCATCAAAAAATTGGTGCACGGGTGATAACAACGCTAGATTGGGATGAAATAGAGGATGGGTATGAACTTTTCCCCTATGAAGATATTCGGGCAATTGGCAAGCAATCGGAAGTAAAAGCATTCGACTACCGCAATGAGGTGATACTAGATACGAAAAACATTGAAAAAATTGGGGTAGAAGGTGTCAGGGAAGCAACAGATATTACGTTTATTGGCATCCAATATGCGCAGATGATGGACATTGAAATGAAAACAATGGAGCTAATTTCAGGGCGGGTATTTACACAGGATGAAATTAACAACAATGCCCAAGTTATGCTGATTTCAGAGCAAATGCGGTTACATAACAATTTGCAAGTAGGCGATACCGTGCAGTTTGAGTATTTTGAGTATGATGAAATAGAAGCTACTGAATTTGATCACACATCTGATAATAGTACACGTACAATTCGCACAAAAACTCCCTATGTTTTTGAAATTATTGGAACATATCACAAACAAGCTCTACATGCAAGAGGCGAAAAAGATAAGGAATACACCAGCTATACCAATAGTAATTTACTTAATAGCATATATGTGAGTGGCAATCTAGTTGAGCAAATGCAGCAATTGGATACAAAGAAAGTTGAAGGGATAGCAGGGGATGTAACCTATCTTTTGTATGATGCAAAAGATATCGAACAATTTATTGAGACTGCACAGAAATATGTACCCGAAAGTTATATGTTTGTAGACATGAAAAGTATGAGTGAGCAAATGGAAGGGATGCTCCAAACAAGTCGCAGCTTAAGCACGATGATATTTACAACAAGTGTGCTACTTGGCATTGTTATCAGTATGCTTGTGCTATTTTTAGTATTCAAACACAGGCGACGCGAATTTGGTATATATTTGGCACTCGGGATTTCCAAAAGGGGGCTTATTGCACAAGTTCTCAGTGAAATATTCGTAGTAACACTAGTCGGAATCGCCCTCTCTTTTACGCTCTTGCAATTTATTATGCCAAGTATGACTGGTGCAATCATTCACAATGAAATTATGAGTAGTAGAGAAAAACAGCATATGCCAATAGATGGAATTGAAAAGTTTGAAGGAGTTGGGAGTATTGATGCGTATATCAAACCGGCAATTCAGCTAGAGGATTATATAGTTGTAGGCGTAGGAGTACTCCTCATTATATTGGGAAGCACACTTTTGTTGTTATACCAAATAATCAAATATCCAGTAAAAGATATTTTACTGGAATAAATCAAAAAAAATTATAAGGATGATCACCTCAAGAGCTGTGATTGGCATGATTAGTAGCAAAATTTAATAGTGCTATCTTTCAGCTGAAAAATTTTTATCGATGCGTATCTAATCTGTATTTTTCGAAAGTGAAATAATAGAAAGATTATTATACGTTCGCATGCAATTATTGCAGTAGTTGTCGCATGCAGCTTAAGGCTGGGAATTAGAACACTCTATTGG
>BHER01000058.1 GCA_003864555.1 Erysipelotrichaceae bacterium
TACCTATACGTTTCACCATGTTTTCACCTCATTATTATTTATTAGCATATTTTAGTTCACACTTGATTGTATCATATTTTTCACATCTAAACAAGTGAGATTCTATAATTTTTAAGCCTTTTTAAGCCTTTTTAAGCCTTTTATTCCGTAACCGTTTTCAATAAGCGATTATCATCACAATATTTTTTATTTCTTCCAGTTACCGACAAGTTCTGTTTTTTCCCAAGAAAAATCGTGGTCCGTTCTACCAAAGTGCCCGTATGCTGCAGTTTTTGCAAAAATTGGCAATCGCAATCCAAGACGCTTTATAATTCCAGCGGGTGTGAGATCAACTGTTTTTCGTATCATGTTTTCAATCTCTCTATTTGGTATGAGTTCAGTTCCGAATGTTTCAACATAGATTGATACTGGTTCTGCAACTCCTATAGCATAAGATAGCTGAATTTCACAGCGCTCTGCAAAATTGCTTGCCACAATGTTTTTTGCAAGATATCGTGCCATATAGGCTGCACACCTATCAACTTTAGTTGCATCTTTACCACTAAATGCTCCACCACCATGGCGAGCATAGCCACCATATGTATCAACAATGATTTTTCGACCCGTTAACCCACAATCACCATCTGGTCCACCCGTAACAAATCGACCCGTTGGGTTAATATATAGTTTGAAACTCTCACTTTTCTCAATTGCAAATTTTTCAAGAACTTCTGCTATAATTTTTTTCTCGATATATCCAAAAAAATCAGATTCGATATATTTTGGATCATGCTGAATTGAGAATACAATCGTATCAATTCTCGGTTGTAAACTATTCGTATAATCGACAGTCACCTGTGATTTCATATCGGGACGAGCCCATTTGAATTCTCCATTTTTTCGTAATTCACTTGCATGTCGCACGAGTTCATGGGCAATACTAATTGGTAAGGGCATATAAGTATGATTGCCTTGCTCTGCATAACCAAACATAATCCCCTGATCTCCTGCTCCAATCAATTCGTCACCCTGCTCAATTCCGCGGGCAATATCGGCTGATTGTTTATGTAGCAGATTCGTGATTTCACATGTGTATGCATTTATCCCAATTTCTTCTGATATATATCCAATATCGGCTAAGCATTTTCGAGCAATTGCTTCGGCATCAATAATAGCATCCGAATTTATTTCACCTGCAATAATGATGCGTTGTGTTGTTATCATAACCTCACATGCAACTTTTGCAGTACTATCTTCTCTAATATACGCATCTAAAATACTATCTGAAATTTGATCACATATTTTGTCAGGATGTCCTTCTGAGACCGACTCTGATGTGAAAAGTATTTTATTTTCCATAATTTTTTTGACTCCTTCTTTATATTTTAGCAATAGAAAAGAGGCTACCTCAAAAGATAACCTCTGCCTATTTCTAGCTATCTTCCAAATATATTCACATATATTTGATGGAATTAGCACCTTACACATGATATGCAGGTTGCCGCAGTTTCAACAAGCCATTTCTTTCCACTGCTCTTGATAGTAATATCTGATTCATATTGTTTCAGTAATTATTTTACTGCTTCTTTTAATTCTTTCCCTGCTTTGAATGCTGGTACTTTTGTTGCTGCAAATTCCATTGGTTCACCCGTTTGTGGGTTACGTCCTGTGCGTGCACTTCTTTCGCGTACTTCAAATTTCCCAAAACCTGTAAGTGTTACTGGTTCCCCTGTTTTAAGCGTTGCTTTAACTGTTTCTAATACCGCATTTACTGCTGCCTCTGCGTCTTTTTTTGAAAGTTCTGCTATTTCAGCAACACTTGCAATTAAATCTTTTTTTGATACCATTTTTATGGCTCCTCTCAATTATAATCTATGTAATAATATATCATATTTGCACCTTAAACTCAACATTTTTAAAGAAATTAGGTGCTGATTGTCCAAATTTTTTCTATTCCGTTATTTTTTCTAGTAAAACTGATATTTTTTACATCAAGGTGAACTCATCTTTCATTTCTCGTTGAAATAAACGTTCTAACATTATTGCTGGTGTTATCTTATTTTCTAGCAGCTCATAGAGCAAAACAATGAGAGGGGCATACACTTGTTTTTCATTAACAATCTCAATTGCTGCTTTGACAGCATAAAAACCCTCAACTGTTGCTTGTGTACTTATTTCTACTTCTTCAGCACTTAAGCCTTTTGCAAGTAGTATCCCCGCTTGAAAATTACGACTATGCACACTTGTTGTTGTGGCAATTAAATCCCCTAGTCCGGCAAGTCCTGAAAAAGTTTGTTCACGGGCACCTGAAGCAACACCAATTTTGGTCATTTCGAATAAACCACGGGTAATAAGTGCTGCTTTTGCATTATCTCCTAAATCATATGCACTAAGCATACCAGAAATAATCGCAATAATATTTTTAAGTGCACCACCAAGTTCTACCCCTTTGCGGTCTGTATTAGCATACACTCTAAAATATGTATCATTATTAAATAACCCCTGCACCAATACTGCGTATTCATTTTTTTCATGTGCTGCAACAATCGCAGTTATCTTGCGTTGTATGACCTCTTCTGCATGTGATGGTCCGCTTAATGCCACGGCTGCAATACACAGATTTTCTGTAAGAACATCTTCAATAACCTCAGTCATGAGTAAGTGCGTGTTCTTTTCGATACCTTTTGTTGCACTAATACAGATTTTGGGCTTTGTCATATGCTTAGCAACTTCAATGGCAACACTTCTAAGTGCAAAACTTGGAACAACAAACAATAAATAGCATCCATGCTCAACAGCAATAGCCAAGTCGCTTGTTGCAACTATCCGCTCTGACAGCGTATGTTCAATTTCTTTTTTTGTTAATGCAACAATTTGTCGCTGCTCGTTTATTTGACGTGCGTGTTCTACATCATGTGTCCAAACAACGACATCATGCCCATTATCACATAATACTTGGGCAAGTGCACCACCCCAAGCACCAGCACCTATTACAGTAACTTTCACTCTAAACATCTCCTTTTTTGGCTCTAAAAATTATATGTATTGGTGTCCCACCAAAGTCAAATGCCTCTCTGATTTTATTTTCAAGATAACGTTTATATGAAAAATGGATCAGACCTTCATCATTAATGAAAAGTACAAATGTCGGGGGTTCAGTACTTACTTGTGAACCATAGAATATTTTAAGTCGTCTTTGCCCTTGGAGTGATGGTGGATTTAAAATATATGCTTCTTGTAAAATTTCATTTAAAACACTCGTACTCACACGGCGGTGTTGGTTTTCAAAGACTGTTTCTAAAACTGGAAACAATGTGTGTACACGTTGTTTTGTTTTAGCAGAAAGATAAATAATTGGTGCATAATCTGCATATTTGAAACCATCTCGGATTTTATCTTCAAAATCTGACATTGTGCTGTCATCTTTTTCAATTGCATCCCATTTGTTCACAACAAAAATGAGACCTTTTCCAGCTTCATGTGCAATTCCTGCAATTTTTTTATCTTGTTCTTGAATACCTGCTGTTGCATCAATTACAATCAAAACAATATTTGAGCGTTCTACCGCACTTAGAGCACGCAAGACACTATATTTTTCAACTTTTTCACTTACTTTACCTTTTCTTCTAATCCCTGCTGTATCAATAACAACAAAGTCCTTCTCATGGTATTTAAATGGCGTATCAATAGCATCACGTGTTGTTCCAGCAATCTCACTAACAATTACCCGTTCCTCGCCTAGAAGCGTATTTACAAGGGATGATTTCCCAACATTTGGACGACCAATAAGACTAAAGCAAATTGTTGCATCATCATATGCTGTATCCGTTTTCGGACCAAGTTGGCGCATTGACTCTTCTAATAAATCTCCAATACCAATACCATGGACAGCAGATACACCAATAACATGTTCAAACCCCAAAGTGTAAAACTCATATAAATTTTCTTGACGATTCATATCATCTAAGAAGTTTGTTGCAACGATGACAGGTTTTTCTGTACGATAGAGTAAATTTGCAATATACTCATCATCTGATGTTATGCCATCTACTACATTTGTAACAAAAATAATGACATCGGCCTCTGCCATTGCAATTTCTGCTTGCAATGTAATTTGGTCCATAAAAGGAACCTCCGCTTGTTCCAGTCCTCCTGTATCAATTAAGATAAAATCTGTTCCTAACCAATTTGCGCGTGTATATAGACGATCACGTGTCACTCCTTTTGTATCATCGACAATTGATATTCTTTCCTGAGCGATACGATTAAATAATGTTGATTTCCCAACATTGGGTCTCCCGACAACGGCTATTATTGGTAACATTATATTGTTTCCACCTTTCTTTTTACAAGTGTAATTACGTTTTGCAATGTTTGTTCCACAGTCATTGTAGTCGAATCAACGACGATTGCATTTTCTGCAATTCTTAATGGACTTACTTTTCTATTCATATCAGTAAAATCACGGAGTGCCAAAAGTTCAATATTTTCTGCAAATGTCCCAGGCAGACCATTTTCTTTATTTTGTTGAGCCCTCCTCATTGCACGTTCTCTCAAAGAAGCACTAATAAAAAGTTTGACGGCAGCTGAAGGGAAAATTACTGTTCCCACATCACGTCCATCTACAACAATATTATTATTTTCACCATATATACGTTGTTTCTGCACCATAATTTCACGCACGCCAGCATACAATGAAATCACTGCTGATACAAGGGCGTTAACTTCTGGTGTTCTAATTTTCTGAGTAACATCTACACCATTTAGCATTGTTTTTCCATTTATATCAAAATCGATTTCTGCTAAGTTGGCAGCATCGATTACTGCCTGTTCATTTTCAACCTCGATATTATTTTCAAGGCAGAAAAATGTTAAGGCACGGTACATAGCACCAGTGTCTAAATATACATATCCTAATTCAATGCTTAATTTTTTGGCAATTGTTCCTTTACCTGATGATGCCGGTCCATCAATTGCAATGACTATTGGGTTTTTCATTTCATCATTCCTTAATTTTTTTTATCTGTTTTATATTATTGTTCCTCCAGAAAATAAGATGACCGCTAATGCTATACATAAAAAGAGTAATGCTGTGAGAAAGACTATTACAAGTAAAATTATGCTTGTCCGTAGTTTCTCTTGTTTTTGCACTTTAGCAGATGGCTTGTTTTCATGGTGAGCACGTGTTTTTATTGGAATATTTGCATTTTTTTGATTCTTAGATTCAGCGCCGTTGGGTGAGTTTTTTTCATCACGCGCGATAGCATCAATTTTAAGATGTTGCTCAATACTCGTATTTTCCATTCCCGCTACTTTCTTCTGGTTTCCAACTACCTGTTGTGGCTCTTTTTTTACTTTTTCCACAGCAGCCGTAGGCGTAGCTTTGGGGATTGTTTTTTCAGCCGTTTGCGAAATAATTGGCATACTCCCAGTCAAATCAATAAGTGTTGTTCTATTTTTGATGGCTTCTATGTCAATATTCTCAGCTCTTGCCATTGGTTTTGTTTGTTGCTGAGCTACTGGTTGGGATTGCTTTTGATTTTCTACTTTTACTTCTGCAACTTTTGGCTCAACTTTTGGCTCAACTTTTGGTTCAACTTTTGGCTCAACTTTTGGCTCAACTTTTGGCTCAACTTTTGGCTCAACTTTTGGCTCAACTTTTGCTGCTGTGCTTTTTTTGATATCTACTGGTAGCACACTTAGCTCTGCTATGTCAAAGTCTCTTTGCTTTTCATCCCCAATTTTTTGTAAGAATTCGAGCAATTCAAGTGTATCATCTGGTACTGGTTCGTAACTTGCACCACCAGTTGTTATTTCAATATCCTCTTTTGCAATTCGCTTCCCTTCTTGAACAACTTTCTCAAGTTGCATCAAGACCTCATCAAGTTCAGCATCTGCCACATCAATATTTTCAAGTCTATTCTCTAGAACTTCCATTTTATTCTGTGGGATTTGCTCATACTCTTTCTGTTCCGCCTGTTTTTCCAAGGGAGATTTTTCTTTTTCTACATCAAATGCTTTTTTTACGCGCTTCTCTGTTGTTTGAATACTCGGGATTTTCCCAATTTCGGGTTCAGCAATTTTTCTTTTTTCCAAATCTTGGATAAGAAACCATAGTTGATTCGTAATACTTTCAAATTTTTGTTTGTTTTCCTCCATTTTTTCTTCTTGCTTAGGAGAAAGTAATAAACGATTGTATTCTTTTGCAACCGACATCTTTTTGAGAATACGTAAATTTGTATCTTCATTTAAATATTCGCTATCGGGTAAAACAGCAATATCTTGTAAAATTTCATCAATTTTCTTTTGCTTCTTTATTTCTGTTCTTTTTTGCAAAGTATTAGGTTCAATTTTCATATCATTCATGTCAACAGAAAAAGTAGGTACGCTATTTAACTGCCGGCGCAATCTCCTTTTTTGTTCTTTGAAAAGTTCAGTTTCTGTCATTTTTGCTACTTGATCATGTAGTTCAACAAGATCTGGATTTTTCTTTTCTTTTTCATGTTGACGCTGTTTTCTCGTGATTTGCTCCATTATAAGTAACCCCCTATCTTTTCTCTACCCTATTATAGCAAAAAAAACAAAAAAGATTAATCCTTTGACCATACTTTTCTTGATTTTATATCATTTTATCTCTATAATAAAAGAAATAGACCTGAATTGGAGGTAATTTTGAATGATACACGTAACAAAAGTAGATAAAGCACGTTGTATTTCTTGTGGGAAATGTTTTTTTATTGCACCAACAGTCTTCCAATTCGATGATTTTGGTCTTGCAGAAAATATTTTAGAT
>BHER01000059.1 GCA_003864555.1 Erysipelotrichaceae bacterium
TTCATATACCAGTGTATCTCATGTGCACTATCTTATTACTTATTTTATGCGGGACGGGTTATCTTTTTTGGAAACTTGCACTCCATGTTTTTGGAAACTTTGCTCATAATTACTAAAATTCAAATACATAGGTATTCTAAAAGAGTATCAGCCTAAAAGCTGATACTCTTTTTTGAAGCAACGAGAAATTCTACACTAGGAAAAGCATGCTTTTTTTGGTATAATAAAGCATATAATAAAAAATGAGGGGACAAAATGTTTTTAAAAAGAATAGAGTCATATGGCTTTAAATCATTTGCAAACCGTGTATCTATTGAATTTGATATGGGGATGAGTGCAATTGTTGGACCAAATGGAAGTGGAAAAAGTAATGTTGTTGATGCTACACGTTGGGTTTTAGGAGAGCAATCTGCTAAAACATTACGTGGTGGTAATATGCAGGATGTCATCTTTAAAGGCAGTGCACTCAAAAAACAACTAGGTTTTGCCGAAGTCACACTCGTATTAGATAATGCGTGTCAAACACTTCCCCTTGATTTTTCTGAGGTGAGTATCACCAGAAGATTATATCGGAATGGCGAGAGTGTTTATTTAATTAATAGCCAAAAAGTCCGACTACAGGATCTTACCAATCTTTTTATGGATTCGGGAATTGGAAAAGAATCATTTAGTATTATTGGTCAGGGGCGGATAGATGAGATTCTCAATAGTAAGCCAATTGATCGCCGTGCTATTTTTGAAGAAGCAGCCGGTGTTTTAAAATATAAAACACGAAAAGAGCAATCACTAAGAAGACTTGAAAAAACCCATGAAAATCTTCTGCGTGTATCAGATGTGATAGCAGAATTAGCACTACAAGTTGAACCGCTCCGCATACAATCGGAAGTTGCAAAAACATATTTTGACCATAAAGAAAAGTTACAAGAATCAGAAATTTCTGTGCTTTCCCATGAAATTAAACTTTTAGCAACACAATATGATATGCTCGAAAAAGCGATGTCAACACATACGATTCTCCTTGCACAAGAGCGTATTACAAGTGAGATGCAAATACAAATACAAGAGCAACTTGAAAGCAAAATCAAAGCATTAGAGGATGCTATTCAGATTGCACAAGAAAGTTTAATTCTCATCACAAAAGATGCAGAAATGGCAAAAGGTGCACAGCAGATGCAAGAACAAAAAAAGGAACATCTCCATGAGATGATTATACAAATTGAGGGAGATGTAAGTGAACTTACAATGAAAATCCAGCAAGTAGATCAGCTCGCTTTAAAGAGTGAACACATTGAATTTGAACAAAATCTTGCCAAAAAAATTGCCGATAAAAAGCAAGTTGAAAGCAAAATGCATATGAGTCTAGAAAAACTAGAGCAATTAAAAGATGAAAAGAATATCCAAAATGGCAAGTACCAAGGCGTGAGCTCACGCCTACAAACCCTATCTGAAATCAATGATTCATTAACCAATCTTTTTCAAGGCGTACGTGGTGTTTTGCAAGCAAGTAAAAAACAGCAGTTAAGTGGAATCCATGGGACACTTATTGATATTATTACCGTTGAGGCTCAATATACAAAGGCAATTGAGACATCGTTAGCATCAGCATTGCAATTTATTGTAACCGACAACCAAAAAGCTGCAGAACAAGCAATTGCTTTTTTGAAAGATCAAAAGTTAGGGAAAGCAACATTTCTGCCAATAGATATTATTAAATCCGTTGCAATGTCAGAACAACAGCAAGTACCATTAGCAAAAATGGTGGGATTTATTGGTATTGCAAGCGATTTATTAGCATATCAACCACAATATGAGCAGATCATCCTCCAACAACTTGGACAGACAATTATTGCAAATAATCTTGAGCATGCTAATAAAATTGCAAGCGCGGTACAGTTTAGATATCGCATAGTCACACTAGCTGGTGAAATAGTCCATCGAGGAGGGAGTATGACTGGTGGTGCAACCAGAAATGAAAAAACAGGATTACTCTCACAAAAGCAAGATATGGTCGATTTACAAGAAATTAAAAGCCAGTGTGAAGCGGAAATAACTGCCACAGATGCCAATATAGCACAGCAGGTTTTTCTTTTAGCAGGCTTGAAAATACAATTTGAAAAAAGTGTATCAGTCCTCCAAGCCATACAACAAAAAGAGCATGCTATCAAACAATATATGCAACAAATGCTAGAACAAAAACAGGATGTTACAAGACAAGTTGAGAATTTAGAACTTCGTAAAAGCATATATGTAGAAGACTTAGCTAAACTGCAACTTGCAGCGGTGAATTTATATGCAACAGAAGGATCATATGATGACAAAAAAGATGAGGTAATCACATCTATAAATGGCTTGCGCAGAGAGCGACTAGCAATTGATAACCAGAAAGCGGATGCACACAAACATCAAAAGGTTGCTGAAATAAGTGAACGTTCTTTGCAAAAGGAATTCCAAAAAATGCAACTTGACCAAAATACTGCTGAAGTAAAGGCAAGTAACACAGTTATGCGGCTCCAAGAAACATATAATTGTTCTTTTGAAAGTGTTAAACATTTGGAACTTGATGCTCCCTATGAAGAAGTTGAAAACCGCGTTTCAAGCATACGTAAAGCAATTGAGCGGATGGGACCTATCAATGCTTCAGCAATTGAAGAATATGCACGTGTTTCCGAACGTTTTGAATATCTCACAACGCAGAAAGCTGATTTAGATGCAGCAGAAGAAAATCTACTAGCAATTATTGCAGATATGGATATTGAAATGCGTGATCGTTTTGCCGAAACATTTGAAGCTATCCAAATAAATTTTGCTGAAACATTTAAGCAGTTATTTGCCGGGGGAACTGCGGAATTAAAACTCGAACAAAAAGGTGAGTTTTTGACCAGTGGTATTGAAATTTTCACACAACCTCCCGGCAAAAAAGTGCAGAACCTGATGTTACTCTCAGGAGGAGAGCGTGCACTGACAGCAATAGCACTCTTGTTTGCAATCCTTAAAACCAAACCGGTTCCTTTCTGTATTTTAGATGAAGTCGAAGCAGCACTAGATGATGCAAATGTTGACCGCTTTGCAAATTATCTCAAAATATTTAGTAAACAGACACAATTCATTGTCGTTACTCATCGAAAAGGGACAATGGAATATGCGGATGTATTATACGGTGTTACGATGGAAGAAGCGGGTATTTCGAAGATTCTTTCCGTTAGACTCAAAGAGGCAACAAAATTAATTGAAGAATAAAGGAGAGGAAGCATACGATGCATTTTTTTGAAAAATTTAAAAATATATTCAAAAGTGATACTATAGATTCAACGGGGGAAAATGATGCTAGTATCCAAAAGTATCATCAAAGCATGACAAAAAGTCGCGGACAAATCATGAAGGCTTTCAGTAATTTGATGCAGTCATTCGAAGTTATTGATGATGCCTATTTTGAAGAACTCGAAGATGCGCTTATTATGGCGGATGTTGGCTTAAATACCGTTATTGAACTTTCAAAATCGCTCCAAGAGCGCGTGAAAAATGAGGGAATTACGGATCCTCAAGCGCTCAATAGCATTATTATTCAGGCTTTGCATGATGTGTACCAACAAAATATTGGGGCTAACTCATATGAAATTAAGTATGCCCCTGAAGGAGAGCCTACGGTAATTTTATTTGTAGGCGTAAATGGTGCGGGGAAAACAACCTCTATTGGTAAACTTGCTGCAAGACTTAAAGGCGAAAATAAAAAAGTTTTACTTGCTGCAGCCGACACCTTCCGTGCAGGAGCAACACAGCAACTTAAACGCTGGGCGGAGCGAGCATCTATTGATATTGTTAGTGGAAAAGATGGGAGTGATCCTTCAGGTGTTATTTTCGATGCAGTCCGCAAGGCAAAAAATGAACACTATGATGTCTTGCTTTGTGATACAGCAGGAAGATTGCAGAATAAAGTGAATCTGATGAAGGAATTAGAAAAAATTTACCGTGTGATTCAAAAAGAATTACCGGATGCACCACATGAGACATTCTTAGTAATCGATGCAACAACTGGACAAAATGGATTAGTACAAGCAAAAGCATTCACAGAAGCAGCCCCGCTTACGGGGGTTGTCCTAAGTAAACTTGATGGGAGTGCAAAAGGTGGAATTGTCCTTGCGATTGCGAAAGAATTAAAAGTACCAGTAAAATTTATTGGTCTTGGCGAACAACTTGAAGATTTAGCACCCTTTGTTCTAGAAAATTATCTTTATGGATTATTTGCAGAGTTATTTACTGATTTGGATGTGTAAGTGATGGATAAAAAAAATATCAGAAAAAAAATTTATGGTGGTGAACTATTGGCAGTTTACGGTGATTTTTTAACTACTAAACAGTATGAGTATATGGAGTTATATTATCAAGAAGATTACTCTCTTGCCGAAATAGCTGAGAACTATCACGTCTCGCGTGTTGCAATTCATAATCAAATAATGGCTGCCACACAAAAAATAACAGAATTTGAAGAAAAGTTACATGTATCTTTTTTACTACAGCATGCACTACCCAAATTACAGATAGCACTCACCGAAAATGATATGGATAAAGCAAAAGATATTATGACTGAGATAAAGTTAAAAATTGATTGGAGAGATGAATAATGGCATTTGAGCAACTATCAGAAAGATTACAAGATACTTTTAAAACATTAGGAAAAAAAGGGAAGATATCCGAAGATGATATCAAAACTGCACTCAAAGAAGTTCGCTTCGCACTACTAGAAGCGGATGTTAACTACTTGGTTGTTAAAGCATTCATGAAAACAATTTCTGAAAAAGCAGAAGGAATGGAAATTTGGAAACAACTATCACCATCCCAACAAGTAATCCAAATTGTACACGATGAACTCAAAAAGCTTATGGGTTCTGAGGATGTTCCACTTAATCAAAACGCCCTTGGGATGACTTCGATTATGTTAGTTGGATTACAAGGAAGTGGGAAAACAACACTTGCTGCAAAACTTGCATATCTTCTGAAAAAAAAACCGACAGTTAAGCCTTTTTTTATTGCGGCGGATGTTTACCGTCCAGCAGCAATTGATCAGCTTAAAACACTTGCAGTATCCGTTGATATACCTGTATTTGAATTAGGAACAACAGTCGACCCAGTTGAAATTGTGCGCCAAGGTTTAGATGCTGCAAAACAATATGGGGCAACACATGTCATAATTGATACAGCAGGTCGGATCCATTTAGATGAGGTCTTAATGGAAGAGCTTGTACAAATCAAAAAACTTGCACAACCGACTGAAATTATGCTAGTTATTGATGCAATGACTGGACAAGATGCTGTAAATGTTGCAATAAACTTCCATGATATGCTTACTATTACTGGTGTGACACTTACAAAACTTGATGGTGATGCACGTGGTGGGGCAGCACTCTCAGTTCGAAGTTTAACAAATGTACCAATTAAATTTGTTGGTGTGAGTGAAAAAATAGATGGTCTCGAAATTTTTCATCCTGATAGAATGGCAGATCGAATTTTAGGTATGGGAGATGTCGTATCTCTTATTGAAAAAGCACAGTCTGAAATATCAGAAGAAGATGCAGAACATGCTGCCCAAAGAATGTTTGCATCCGACTATAATTTAGAAGATTTCTTATCACAGATGCAACAAATGAAAAAAATGGGACCAATAGATAGTTTACTCGGTATGATCCCTGGGATGAATAAAGCAGCTATGCAACAGGCAACACAATCAGTAGATGATAAAAAAATTGGGCATACGGAAGCTATCATACACTCGATGACTATTAAAGAGCGTAAAGTACCAACAGTTTTAAATGCAAGCCGTAAAAAACGTATTGCGAGTGGTTCAGGGAGAACTATTCAAGAGATAAATCAGCTATTAAAACAGTTTGACCAATCTAAGACGATGATGCGTCGAATGGGGCAAATGATGCAAGGTGGCAAAAATCCACTTGAAAGTATGTCTGATTTAGGTGGTTTGATGCAAAGTCTTGGTGGTGCAGCTGGTGGTCGTGGTGCAAAGCGTCAAGCAGCACGGGGCAGTCGCCGGGGTAAATTTCCTTTTTAAATAAGCATAAAAAGTGAGCTGTTAACATAAAAAGGTTGACAGCAGACTAAAAAGCTTGTATACTATAAAAGTAAGAAAATAAAAAATAATGGAGGAATAACAAATGGCAGTTAAATTGCGCATGAAAAGAATGGGTTCGAAAAGAGCACCATTTTATCGTATCGTTGCAGCCGACTCACGTTCACCACGTGATGGTCGCTCAATAGAAACAATTGGAACATATAATCCAGTTGCAAAAACAGATGAAATTAAAATCAATGAGGCACTCGCTTTGAAATGGTTACAAAATGGAGCTCAACCTACTGATACAGTAAGAGATTTATTATCAAGCCAAGGAATCATGAAAAAATTCCACGAAAGCAAACAAAAATAAGCAGTATTTGCTTAGAATACTATAAAAGGAGGCACTCTGATGCGTGTAAATATCATTCTAAAATGTACAGAATCTGGTGATGAAAATTATATCACTACAAAAAACAAGCGTGAAAATCCTGAGAGAATTGAATTTAAAAAGTATTGTCCAAGATTGAGAAAAGTTACACTACACCGTGAAAAAAAATAAGTTCTGAGAAGAAGTGGCAACACTTCTTTTTTTACTGGTAATTTTACAAGGC
>BHER01000060.1 GCA_003864555.1 Erysipelotrichaceae bacterium
ATATAATTTTATTATTCATATATGCTTTTGTTTTTTTCATCACTTCATTATTAAGAACATCCGTTGTCATGGATTCTCCGGTTACTGCTCCCCGGTTAACAACAAAGAGATAATCTGGATTTTTTTCAAGTATATATTCAAACCCGATACTTTGGCCGTGGTTTACTGTGTCTATTTCCTCGTCTACTGCTTTTATTTTTAGCATATCATGGATTAACCCAAGCCTTGAATTCGGTCCTGAGACAGTTAAATTTTCACCAGTTACAATGAGCATGAGTCCTGTTTTATTATCTTTTATTGCTTTATCTGATACATTTTTGATATCTTTTTTCAAGTCTACAAGATATGTTTTTATCAGCTCTTCTTTTGAAAAGAGTTCGCCAATTGTCGTAATATTTCTTTCAAATGATCCAAGATAGTCAGTTGCATCGAGATCAAATAATAATGTTGGTGCTATTTTTGACAATGCTTCATAATGTTTTTTCTGTCTACCACCTATGAAAATAACATCTGGTTTTATTTTTGCAATTTCTTCAAAATTTGGTTCAAAAACTGTACCAACATCGATGTAGTTTTCACCTTGGTATTTCGATAAATAACTTGGCATACTTTTTTTGACAACACCCGTTACTTCAACACCCAAAGAATCCAATGTCTCAAGACTAGCCCAATCGAATGTTACTATTTTTTCAGGTCTTGTGTTCATCTCAGTTACTCCAAGTTCATGGCTCACACTAATTGTTGTAATTGCTGCTTCCGGTTTAGGAACATTTTGGAAAATAAAGTATCCAAGTAGCACTCCAACTATTATTCCTATTATTGTTACCATAAGTTTCTTATTCATTCTAATTCCTCTTTCTTCTTTTTAATGGTATAGACAAACTTGGCATTTCCCAAAGCTTTCTACCCGTAAATCAATATCATAAATGCTTTTTAAAATATCTGCTTGAATAATATCTTTTGCGATTCCTTCTTTAATCACACGCCCATCTTTCATTGCAATAATATAGTCAGAATAACTTGCTGAGAAATTAATATCATGCAAAACAACAATAATTGTTTTACCTTTTTCCAAAGCAAGCCGATTCAACATTTTCATCATTTGAATGGAATGTTTAATATCTAGATTATTAAGGGGCTCATCGAGCAAAATATAATCTGTTTCCTGTGCAATAATCATCGCAATATAGGCTCTCTGCTTTTGCCCACCTGATAATTCGTCTAAATAACGATCTGCTATTGCCCCTAAATCCATAAAATCAAGCGCATGTGCAATCGCCGTGTGGTCTTCAGTATTTAAGCGTCCCTGTGAATAAGGAAAGCGTCCAAATGCTACTAATTCTTGCACCGTTAAGCGAACATGGATATCATTGGATTGTTTAAGGATGCCAAGTTTCTTTGATAATGCTGTTGTATGCCACGCGCTAATATCTTTACCAGCAATTTCAATTGTTCCAGAATCTAAAGCGATGAGGCGACTCATTAAAGATAATACCGTACTTTTTCCAGCACCATTTGGTCCGATAAAAGATGTTACTTTCCCTTCTTGGATATCGAATGACACATCTTTGACAACTGCTCTCCCATGGTATTTTTTATGGAGCGATCTCACTTTTATCATGCTTTTCTTCCTTTCATTAATAATGTTAAGAAATAAATCCCACCAACAAGATTAATTATCACTGTTAATGTAATATTAAAATTAAATACGCGCTCGACGATGAGTTGTCCACCCATTAATGCACTTACGCATATGAGCACCGCAGCCAGACCAATGTATTTATGCTTGTATGTTTGCATTATTTCATAGGCTAGGTTAACAACAATAACACCTAAAAATGTTAAGGGGCCAACCAGTGCAGTTGCTGCTGAGATTAGAATACTAATAACAATAAAAAACTTTTTCGATGTTTTTTGGTAATCCACCCCAAGATTTGTGGCAACATCTTTTCCTAATAGAAAGACATCCATTTTTTTCCATTCATCATAAATAAATGGTATTAATAATAAGAATCCGACAATAACTATCAAGAGTAACTCCGTTTTTATATTATTAAAACTTGCAAACATTCTCCCTTGCAATAGCCCAAATTCATTTGGATCAAGAATCATGAGTAGAAAACCAGTCATGCTTCTAAAAAGTGTCCCGAAGACTATTCCTACTAGTAGTAATGTATGAATATTATATTTTTCTTTGAATATACTGCTGAATAGTAATAATGAGAATCCCACCATGATTACTAAAGATAAGATAAAGTTTACCGTTTCATTTACAAAATTTCCTGCAAACTTTGTAAAAAAAACAACAAGTATTGTTTGAATAAAAAGGTAGATTGCATCAAACCCAAGTATACTTGGTGTCAAAATACGGTTATTTGTGATTGTTTGAAAAAGTAGTGTTGCAATCGCAATCGCAGTTGCTGTTACACCTATTGCTATTGCTTGTGGTAATCTTTTCATGAAACTGTATTGAAAAATTTCAGCATCAATTCCATAAAACAGATAAAGTAGCGTTAATATCATTGCAATTATTGCTAGAATTATGATTTTTTTCATGATGCTCCTCCTTTATTTTTTCTTTTTTCATCTGAAAATATAAGATACAAAAATAAGGCACTCCCAATAATTCCGACAATGAGACTAAGAGATACTTCATATGGATAAATAACTACTCTGCTTATAATATCACAGATGAGTAAAAATACTGCTCCTAGTAATGCTGTCTCCCAAAGACTATTTCTAATATTATCCCCTCTATACATTGAAATAATATTCGGAATAACTAATCCTAAAAATGGTACTGTCCCAACAGTTATTAAAACAATTGCTGCCACGAGTGCGACAATTACCAGTCCAACCATCATAATTTTTTGATAATTCATTCCAAGATTCTTAGAAAATTCTTCTCCCATACCTGCAATTGTAAAACGATTAGCAAAAAAGAATGCAAGTAGGACTAACGGGACAATGAGATAGAGCATTTCATAGTTTCCTTTTGTAACGCTTGCTAAATTCCCCTGCATCCAGCTATTTATATTCTGTACTTGATTTGTTTGGAATGATATAAAAGTTGTGATAGCATCAATTATACCACCTAGCATTAATCCGATGAGTGGTACAAATATCGCATTTTTAATCTTCATTCTTTGAATAATTGAGATAAACAAAAAAGTAGATAATAGCGCAAAACAGAATGCTGTCAATGCTTTACTAAATTGATTTCCCGGGAAGCAGATGATTGCAAGCATTGCTCCCAATTTTGCACCATCAATTGTTGTTGCGGTTGTTGGTGAAACAAATTTGTTCTGCGAGAGTTGTTGCATTATTAACCCTGCTATTGTTAAACCAAATGCTGCAAGAATTGTCGTAAGTAACCGTGGAAGCCGAATGAAATAATATATCTGCATGGCGTCCGGATTACCTTTGAGTGCATCTAAAATATTGTAACTACTTACTCCAATTGAGAGTGAAATAATACTTAATATTATGAGTGCGATTATTAATATTATCTTAGTTTTTTTGTTATTTTCCACTATTATGCACTCCTTTTTATTATTTGCAAGTTCCACAATAACATGTTATCTGTAAGAGGGCAAACCATAGAGCTTTTTTCCCATCCGATTGGAATGATTACAAAATTAAAATGGCTTATATTTCAAAAAAAAGCCAGACATATCTGTCTGACTTTTCACTCTATTTATTCATATATTGCTATGCCATCTACTAATGTTGACTCGTCTATGATACATTTTTTCGCTTTTTTGTCCGGGAGATTATACATGATATCAAGCATTAATGATTCTAGTATACTTCTTAGCCCTCTTGCTCCTAAATTCTTTTTAAATGCTAAACCAGCAATCTCTTTCAATGCTTTTTTAGTGAAGACTAATTCTACTCCATCCATTTCAAAAAGTGCTTCATATTGTTTGATAAGCGCATTTTTCGGTTTGGTCAAGATTGCAAGTAGCGTTTTTTCATCTAATTGATCTAGCTGACAGATAAGTGGCAGACGCCCAACTAATTCTGGGATTAATCCGTAATGGATAATATCTTCTGGTAGGACCCCACTATTTTTTTCATTTGTGTCGCTTGCTTGTAAAAATCCAATTCCTTGTGTCGCTTGCTTACGATTTTTTTGGACTACTTTAAGATTAGCAAAGGCACCTCCGCAAATAAATAAAATGTTTTTGGTGTTTATTTGAATAAATTCCTGATTTGGATGTTTCCGTCCACCCTGAGGGGGAACATTTGCAACTGTTCCCTCTATAATCTTCAATAATGCTTGCTGTACGCCTTCTCCTGAAACATCACGTGTAATTGATGTGTTTTCTGATTTCCGTGCAATCTTATCAATTTCATCAATATAAATAATTCCTTTTTCTGCTTTGGCAACATCAAAATCTGCAGCCTGTAGTAGGCGGAGCAGAATATTTTCAACATCTTCACCAACATACCCTGCCTCAGTTAGTGTTGTTGCATCCGCAATTGAAAAAGGTACATCTAGATACTTTGAAAGCGTCTGTGCTAACAGGGTTTTTCCACTACCTGAATCACCTAGAAGTAAGATATTACTTTTTTCAATTTCAACAGTATTTTTTATATTTTTGTTATCCTCATTATACATGAGACGCTTATAATGGTTGTACACTGCAACTGCTAATGTCTTTTTCGCACTATCTTGCCCAATAACATACTGATTCAGATGGGCAACTATTTTTTTCGGTGTTTTTTTCTTCAAATCTAAAATTATGCTTTTAGGGTTTTCCGATTGCTTGTTCGGATGTGCAACAGTGTATTCACTCTCCGAATCTGTTCCATACATCTCCATGATTTCACCCATACATTCTAAGCAGATATCACCCTCATTTGTTGGGATTAATGGGCCTACCATCTCTACTGTTGAGTGGCAAATGATACAAGATTTGTGATCCTTTTCCATAATCTTCTCCTTTTTTATTTTTAAATAACTAAAAAGCACTAGTATTTTCTAAAATAAAAAATAATAAGACTTTCTTTGTTTCAAACTATACTTTACTTTTTGCTATTATCAATTAAAAATGCGATTGCTTTTTCAATTTTCAAGTCTTCACCTAAATTTGGAACTAATCCTTTTAATTGTTCAACTTCCATTTTATACATTACAGCCATTTCAGCAAGTTTTGCATCAATGTCCGCTTCTTCAACTTCGATTGCTTCTTCAATAACGATTGCTTCTAAAACAAGCGATTCCTTAATTTGTTTTTCAGCATCTGGTGCCATTTGTTCTCGAAGCATCTCTTCTGTTGTCCCAGTCAGTTCATAGTATTTAGGAAGATCTAATCCCTGCATACCTAGTTGTTGACCAAAATTTTCCAGCATTTTATCTGTTTGCATTGCAACCATCTCTTTTGGCAATTCTATTGTCGCATTGGCAACTACTGCTGCTAATACTTGTGCTTTAAGCTCTGCTTCTGCATTATTCTTTTTATCAACATTTAATTTATCTGAAACATGTTTTAAAAGCTCTGCTTCTTCTTTAATATCTTCTAACTCAAGTTTTTCAATAATTTCTGCTGTTAATTCTGGAATAATTTTTGTTTTAACTTCATGTATTAAAACATTAAATACTGCTTCTGCTCCAGCAAGATCCTCAGAGTGGTATGCTTCTGGGAATGTTACTTTAACTTTTAATTCATCTCCAGATTTCACACCAATTAATTGCTCTTCAAATCCTGGAATAAAACTATTACTTCCAAGTTCAAGTGAATGATTTTCTCCTTTTCCACCTTCAAATGCAATATCATCTTTGAAGCCTTCAAAATCGATAACAACTGTATCACCGTTTTCTGCATCCGTTTCTTTAATTTCCATTTCTGAAAAACTTTCAACCATTTTAGCAATCTCAGCTTGAACATCTTCATCCGTTACTTCAATCGAAACTGATTCTACTTCCATACCTTTGTATGCTCCAAGCGTTACTTCTGGTTTAGTAGCAACAACTATTTTAAGCGTTATTTCACTTTCAGGTTCAAATTTTGCCAAATCAACTTTTGGATAAGCAACAGGAACGATATCTTCATTATTTTCTAAAAATTCGCGATAAACAACAGAGATAACCTCATCTAAGGCATCTTGATATAAACTTTCTTTCCCGTATTTTTTTTCAAATATTTGTTGTGGCACTTTCCCTTTTCTAAATCCTGGTAAAGTAACATCTACTGAGACTTTCTCATAAGCCTTTACAACAGCTGCCTCAAATTGTTCTAGTGTTACGTCAATCGTAATTTCGGTATAATTACCTTCTAATTTTTTAATTTGTGTACTCATTCTAATAATCCTCCATTTTTTATTGTAAAATTTACGATAGAAAATTCTATCTATTATTCTTACCTTTTTTTGAAACTATACATTAATATGATAGATGAAGTAGTCAGCTTTGTCAAGCAGAATTAGGCGTTATCCATTATTTTCCACTAGTTTTTTCTGCGAGTGGTATGCATGTTAACATTAACTTTTTTAGACTTTTTTGCACTCCTCCGCATTCGGTCTTAACATTTTATGTTATACTTGTATATAATA
>BHER01000061.1 GCA_003864555.1 Erysipelotrichaceae bacterium
TTATTATAGTTGCCAAAATAGAGATATATGCTATCTAAAGGAAGAATAAAATCTTAAAAAGCTATGCAAAAACTAATATAGTTTTTTGTAACAAAGTATGCATATATATGAAAATGAGGGAAAAAAATGGAAAAACAATTGAGAAAACTACCGATGATTGTCACACGTGGATTTACACCACTACCAAACAATGAAATGAAAATTGATGTTGGGAGAGAAAAATCAGTAGAAGCAATAAAATTAGCAATGGAAGACTATGATGGTTATATCTATATTGTAAGCCAAAAAGATCCATTAGCGGATGAACCCGCATTAGATGGGATTTATGATATTGGGGCAATTGCAAGAATAAAGGTATCAACACCAATTCAAAAAGGAAGCTACCGTCTAACATTTGATGTGCAAAAACGGGGACGCATCGAAAATGTTCTTGAAGAAGATCCAAGCTATATTGTAGAAGTTATGGAACAAACAGAATATAGTGTAGATGAAAAAGCAGAATATGCATTACTAAGAAGTGCAATCGATGCAGTCGAATCATATATTAAATCGAATGGGAAAGCAGTCACGCGTCTAGCAGAAGAGCTAAGTAAAGGATATACTGCAAGTGCTTTTTCAGATGTGATAGCAAATAGTTTACCAATTAGCATTGAGCGTCGCCAAGTCTATTTAGAAACACTTGAAATCAATGAGCGACTTTTAATGGTTGTCAAAGATTTATACGCTGAAATCGAAATTGTCCAATTAGAAGAGAAAATTGAACGTGATGTACGCGAGTCATTTGATGCAACACAACGTGAATATTATCTAAGAGAAAAACTGCGTGTTATTCGCGAAGAGCTTGGGGACAAAAACTCAAAAGACAAAGATGCAGAAGATTTAAAAGAACAAGTAGAAAAACTGGATGCACCCGATGTAATTAAAGAAAAAATTCGTGAGGAACTTGGGCGTTTTGAAATGGTGCCAACAGCATCAGCCGAAAGTGGCGTTATTCGTAATTATATTGAGTGGATGCTTGCAATTCCTTGGGGAAATCTAAGTGATGATGAGTACACAATCAAAACTGCTGAGAAAATTTTAAATGAAGATCATTTTGGATTAGAAGAAGTTAAAAAAAGAATTCTTGAATTCTTAGCAGTAAAAAAATTAACAGGGAAAACAACAGGTGCAATGGTTTGTCTTGTTGGTCCTCCAGGTGTTGGGAAAACATCACTAGCGAAATCAATTGCCCGTTCAATGGGACGAGAATATGTTAAAATTGCCCTCGGTGGTGTAAGAGATGAAGCTGAAATACGTGGACATCGTAAAACATATATTGGAGCAATGCCAGGTAAAATTATCCAAACACTCAAAAAAGCAAAAACGATGAATCCAGTTATTCTATTGGATGAAATTGATAAAATGGCAAGTGATTTCAGAGGAGATCCGGTATCGGCATTACTTGAAGTGCTTGATCCAGAACAAAATACACATTTTGTTGATCACTATATTGAAGAAGCAGTTGATTTATCGAATGTCTTATTCATTATGACAGCTAACTACTACAGTGGAATTCCTGAACCTTTGATGGATCGTATGGAAATTATTGAACTTGGTAGCTACACGGAAGAAGAAAAATTAAGTATTGCTTTACAATATCTTATTCCAAAACAATTCATTGCAACAGGCGTAACACCAAAAAACCTTGTTTTAGAAGAAGAAGCACTAAAAGTAATTATCAAAAAATATGCACGTGAAGCAGGAGTTCGGGGATTGGAACGAGAAATTGCGAAAATTTGCCGAAAAGTAGCTGCAAAAGTTACCGAAGATGCCGATTTAAGTATCCGCATTACTGAAAAAGATATTGAAACATATCTTGGGAAACCTAAATACCGCTACACAACAATTGATAAAGAAAATCAAGTAGGTGTTGTATCGGGTCTTGCATATACATCATTTGGTGGCGATGTTCTCCCAGTAGAAGTAACATTGTATCAAGGAAAAGAAAATCTTGTGCTCACGGGTAAACTTGGAGATGTAATGAAAGAATCAGCAATGATTGCTTTGAGTTATGTGAAATCGCAGGCAGCAACATACAAAATTGATATGGCTGATTTTGAAAAAAATACCATTCATATCCATTTTCCAGAGGGAGCAGTGCCAAAAGATGGGCCATCTGCTGGAGTTACTATTGCAACAGCTATTATTTCTGCGATGACAAACCAACCAGTAGAAAGAACAGTTGGTATGACGGGAGAAATAACATTACGTGGAAATGTATTGCCAATTGGTGGCTTGAAAGAAAAAGCGATGGCTGCATATCGCTCAGGTTTAAAGACAATTATTATCCCTGAAGATAATTTGAAAGACATCGATGAAATACCTAAAAGTGTCAAAGCAGGGTTAACAATTTTACCGGCAAGAACACTAGCAGATATATTACCGGTTGCACTCTCAAAATAAATATGTTAAAATTATAATATAAAAAGCTTGCTCAATTAAAAGTAGCAAGCTTTTTAAAGTTTATATCAATAATAGCAAGATGCGATTGCTGAAATAAATAAATTAGGATAAGATAGAGGAAGTAGGAAAAAAGATGAAAATTAAGCATGCAGAATACTTAAGAACTGCAGTTTATGAAGAACAATTTCCGCATTCTGATTTACCAGAAATTGTATTTTCAGGTCGATCAAATGTTGGGAAATCATCACTCATAAATATGATGGTTGGGCGCAAGAAGTTAGCGTATTTCTCACAAAAACCAGGTAAAACACAGACACTCAATTTTTATAAATTAGATGAGGCTTTGATGTTTGTTGATATTCCAGGATACGGTTATGCAAAAGTACCCAAAAAACAGAAAGATGCTTTTGCACAAATGATTGCGATGTATTTTGAAAAGCGTGCAGAGTGTGCTGGCGTATGCCTCCTTTTAGACATTCGCCACAAACCCACTCAAGATGATATTCAAATGTTTGAATTCCTCTCTTTCTACGAAATCCCTTTAATTATTCTATGTACAAAAGCGGATAAAATTAGCAGAAATAAGCTACCACAGCATCTTAAAGCAGTAAGATTGGCACTTGGGATTACTGTTGATTCAGATATTCCACTTATCCCAACTTCAGCAGAAAAGGCAACTGGTAAAACAGAAGCATGGTCAGCTATTTTAAAACTTACGGATGCATATAAGCAAAATCGTAAACAAAAAATGCAGATAGTTGAAGAAGAAGCAGTAGAGGAGTGATCTTTTGTTTAGTTTAAAAGATATTAGTTTTAGTTATGGGAATGATTGTATTTTTCAAAATCTTAATGTAGAAATAGAAAAGGGAGAATACTTACTGCTGCTTGGTGCAAATGGTTCGGGGAAATCAACCTTTATAAAATGCCTCCTTGGGTTAGTAGAACCCCAAAAAGGGAGTATTGCATTAAATGGTATTCCACTTTCAAAATTTGATGCTTGGGAAAAAATTGGTTATGTTGCACAACGAGCATCCCACATTGCGGTTGCAATTCCTGTTAGTGTCCAAGAAGTTGTGGGAATGGGTAAAAAGCAGAAGCCATTACAGACAGAAATTGATCGTGTTTTGGAAGTCGTGAAAATGAGTGCTTATAAAACACAGGCAATTCAACGATTATCAGGTGGACAGCAACAACGGGTATTAATTGCGCGCGCTCTGCTAACAAATCCAGATGTACTTATTCTTGATGAACCTACAGTTGGTCTCGATATGGCATCGGTTACAAGCTTTTATGAATTGGTTGCCAATTTACACAAGATGGGCAAAACGATTATTATGGTAACCCATGATACCCATTTTTTAACAAAAGAGGCAACACGGATAATTGAATTACAGCGAAAAATCATCTTTGATGGTGATGTTATAAGTTATCGTAAGTGGCATAGCCAGCACTGCCTTTTTTGTGAACCAGAAGGAGATGTGATGTAAATGCTCAATTTATTCGAAGCAATTTGGAGGTATAGTTATTTACAACATGCCTATTTTGCAGGTATCCTTATCGCATGTATTAGCCCAATTTTTGGGGTGTTTGTTGTATCTAAAAGAGCAAGCCTTATCCCAGATACCATTGGACATGTATCTTTTTCTGCTAGCACCTTTACAGTATTATTAATAAGTCTTGGGCTATTGCCCACAACTTTTTCTCCAGTCTATATGGTTATGCTATTTGCGGTGCTCACTGCATTTATCATTAGTTATATAAATTCAGAATTTCCACAATCTAAAGAAGTAGCGCTTTCTTTTGTTATGACATTTAGTTTAGGATCAGCAATTGTTATGTATCAGCTATCCCGAATAAAAACGGATTTATCAGCCTATCTATTTGGAAATATCGTAGCGTTGACACGAATGGATGTATTGCTTATTATTGTCATTTTTATCCTAGCACTGCTCTTTATGTTGCGCTACTACCGCATACTCCTTATTACAACATTTGATACCGTGTTTGCGAAGACAAAAGGAATTTCAGCTAAGAAAATTGACACCTTATTTTTCATTATTTTAGCACTAATTATTGCAAGCTCAACAAAATTTGTTGGCGTATTACTCGTATCGGCCCTCATGAATTTACCGGTAATGATTGTGATGCCATTTACAAAAAGCTTTAATCAAACAATTATTTGGTCTATTATTATCGGAGAAATCACAATGCTTTCAGGATTAATCATTTCATATTACTTAGTTTTACCCGCTAGTGGTGTGGTTGCTATGATACTTGGGCTACTCTTTTTATGTGTGCTCATCCTCAGAACAATACCTAAATTTAAATATGAATAAGAAAGAATGGGATATAGTATGAAAAATTGGAAAGAAATTGAACAAAAAATGCAGACATTGGATGCCTTGCAACATGCAATGAATAAAATCTTATATGATATGGAAACAATTGCTCCTTCAGGTGCAATTCCAAAAATTGGGAAAACACTGGAAACATTATCAGGAATATACTACTATGAACTTGTTGATAATGGTTTACTTGCACTAATAGAAGCCGAAAAAGAAGCGGATTATCTTGAAGCTATTAGTATTGATGCAATTGAACTTGATGATTTAAGTAGAGAAGAAAAAGCAGCAGGTACATTTTTTGGAACGACTATTGAGTGGGATATGATGAAAGAGCTCAAACGTGAAATTCAAAAAATAAGTAAAATACCAGCAGACTCATATCGTGCATTTCAAGAACTTTCAATCATTGGACATGCAAAATGGCTAGAGGCAAAAGCTGCGAATGATTTTGCAATTTTTGCACCAACACTAAAAAAAATAATCGCTTATAAAAAACAGTATATAGAATATCAAGGATATGATCAACATCCATATGATGCACTATTAGATGATTATGAGCCGGGACTTACAGTTACCGAACTCGATATATTTTTTAGTGGGTTACGTGAAAAAATCATACCATTTTTGAAAAAAATAAATGCATCAGAAAAAATGCAGGCTATTACGGATAAAAAAATTGGAGAAGGTTTCTTTTTACAGGCAAAACAAGAAGAGTTTATGGTTTTTCTGGCAAAATATATCGGCTATGATTTTAATCGTGGTCAATTAGGTATCAGTGCACATCCATTTAGCCAATCTTTTAGTAATGATGATGCAAGAATTACAACACGCTATGTTGAGCATGATATCTACTCAAGTATTTTTAGTATACTTCATGAGTTTGGACATGCTATATATGAACAGAATATTGCTGAGAAACTGACGATGACACCACTTGGATCAGGAATTTCAATGGGAATACATGAATCACAATCACGTTTTTATGAAAATATGATTGGGCGTTCAGAATCATTTTGGAACCCAATTTACCCAGCTATCCAAGCATTTTTCCCAGATAGTTTTGCAGATGTATGCTTAGCTGATTTTATTGCATCAATTAACTTAGTAGAACAGTCATTTATTCGAGTAGAAGCGGATGAATTAACGTACCCATTACATATTATGGTGCGCTATGAAATTGAAAAGAAACTATTCTCTGATACGTTGACTGTCGAACAATTACCTGAGGCTTGGAATACGTTGATGATGGAATACTTAGGGATTACACCAGCAAATGTAAATGAGGGGATACTACAAGATATCCACTGGTCACAAGGATATTTCGGATACTTTCCAACATATGCGTTAGGATCTGCTTATAGTGCCCAATTTTTTGAAGCCATGAAGCGAGAAGTTGACGTTGAAAAAGATGCAAGAGATGGTGATTTCACAGCTATTACATCATTTTTAGCAAGAAATATTCATCAATTTGGGAAGTTGAAAACACCAAAAGAATTGATGATAGATACAACTGGCGAAGCATTCAATCCGGACTACTATATAGATTATCTTATTGAAAAATATAGTACGCTTTTTTTGAATAAATAAAAAAAAAACAAAAGGATGTCAATAACTTTTGAAAATGTCCTGAAAACTAGTAAACATTGGCTTCAGAATAATAG
>BHER01000062.1 GCA_003864555.1 Erysipelotrichaceae bacterium
TCTATTTTATTAATATTTGTCCTTCTTTCGTGACCAACATATACAACGTCAATTTTTGTTTTTGTATAGGCTTAAATAAATTCTAAGTATGTTTTAGCATTTTCTGGTAATGCATCATATGTTCTAATACTCGTAATATCCTCATCCCAGCCATTAAAGCGCTTATATAGCACCTTAATATTTGTTTGCTGATTAATCCATGATGGATAGTCCTCATACGTTACCCCCTCAATTTCATAGCCAATAGCAATATCTAAGAATTCAATTTTACTCAAAACATCAATTTTTGTAATCACTAAATAGTCTAAACCATTAATCATTGCAGCATATTTCAATGCAACTAAGTCAAGCCATCCTATCCGTCTTTTTCTCCCTGTAGTTGCTCCAAATTCATAACCAACTTCGCCAATTCTATTCCCAATTTCATTATCAAGTTCTGTTGGAAAAACGCCTTCCCCAACTCTTGTCGTATAGGCTTTTGAAACACCTAAAATGTTTTTAATTTTTGCTGGTGAGACACCTACTCCTGCACAGATTCCCCCGGCAGTTGGCGAAGATGATGTCACATATGGATATGTCCCATGATCAATATCAAGCATAATTGCTTGCGCACCTTCAAACATCACTTTTTTTCCACTATCGATTGCTTTATTGACAATGATTGTCCCATCAATAACTCTATTTCCAAGGATTGCTTTATATTGCATCGCAATAGCATAAATTTCTTCCTTTGAGAAAACATCACAATCAAATTGCTTAAGCAATGGATTTTTTTCTGCTAAAATAAGTTCAATTTTCTGTAACAATGTAGCCCCATCAAATAAATCTGCCACACGAATTCCAACACGTGAAATCTTATCCATATATGTGGGACCAATTCCTCTTTTAGTTGTACCAATTTTATAAATACCACGCGCTTTTTCACGTGCAATATCCTCAGCAATATGATATGGCATAATTAAATGTGCACGATGATCGACAAAAACATGTCCTGTATCAAATCCACGTTTTTCCAATGCTGTTAATTCTTCTTTCAAAACAGCCACATCTACAACAACTCCTGCACCAATAATGCATTGAGCATTTTGATGTAAAACTCCTGATGGCAAAAGATGTAAAATAAATTTATCACCATTTACAATAACTGTATGACCAGCATTATTTCCACCTTGAAAACGAACCACATAATCAACTTTTCCTCCAAGGACATCAATGATTTTCCCTTTTCCTTCATCGCCCCATTGCGTACCAACGACTACATATGTATTCACCATTTTACTCTCCTCCACCACTAATCACGATCCCCATTGAAAATCGAGTTTTTGACTATCACATAGTCGACTTTTCTAATTGCTTCTAAATCTGTTCCCCCAGCATAAGAAATAGATGACTGTAAATCCTGTTGCATTTCAATAAGTGTATCTTTTACACTTCCTTTATATTCAAGCAACATTCTTTTCCCTTCAACATTTTTCTTTTCACCTTTTTGGAACTCTGATGCACTTCCAAAGTACTCTTTGTATTTCACATCATCTATTTGAATAATAGCGCCCGGAGACTCATCGTGTCCAGCAAATAATGAGCCAATCATTACAAATGTTGCACCAAAGCGAATTGATTTTGCAATATCACCATTAGTTCTAATCCCACCATCAGCAATAATTGGCTTTCTTGCTGCTTTTGAACACCAATGTAATGCTGCAAGTTGCCAACCTCCAGTACCAAATCCTGTTTTTATTTTCGTAATACAAACTTTACCAGGACCAACACCAACTTTTGTTGCATCTGCCCCTGCATTTTCAAGTTCTCGTACGCCCTCAGGCGTTCCAACATTCCCGGCAATTACGAATGTATCCGGCAAGTTTTTCTTAATATGCTGGATCATTTTAATAACACTAGTTGAATGACCATGCGCTATGTCAATTGTGATATACTCAGGTTTTAGCCCAAGTTCCGCAATTTCCAATACGACATCATATTCCTCTGCTTTTACACCAATACTAATAGAAGCATATAAATCTAAGCCGTGCATCTTCTCAATAAAAGACACGCGCTTATCGGCATCAAAACGATGCATAACGTAGAAAAAATCATTTTGTCCAAGCCATATAGCCAATTCTTCATCAATTATTGTTTGCATATTAGCAGGGACAACTGGCATTTTGAATACTCTTTTCCCAAGTTTTATTGATGTATCACAGCCCCCTCGGCTATCAACGATACATTTATTTGGAATCAACTGAACGTCCTCATAATCAAATATTTTCATATCTCCACCCCATATAATTCCCATGTCTCCCCATGATTTTCTTGTTTAAAAATTCACTTTATCAGACATATTTATTTAAAACACTCTATAATTGCATCAAAATTAACTGAGACTGTCAAAACTAATTTATCCTCTTTTACATGACTAAAAAAATTAAAGTAGTCCTAGTTTTTTAGAACATGATGGCCATTGTCCCCAACCTGAATTATTCTGTAACCAAGTTGCTGCTAGTATTTGTTCTTCACGTGTCCCATCACTAGCATACGCAAGATTCAATCCAACTTTTTGGCTAGCAGTTTTCCAAGTAGGTTCAGAAAATTGGAGCCCACCATAATATCCATTTCCTGTGTTCACACCCCAGCGTCCACCTGATTCACAAGCAGCAAGTTTATCCCAAACACTATCACTTGGAACAGCAGGTGCTTTAACTACAGATTTTGTCCCTTTTTCAATAATGGTAGGCTTCCCTTCATCAAAAACTTCATCAAATAATATGAGATCACTTACCAAATTATCTGTCTTCAATACTTTTCTGATTTTTTGCGAAACACCCTCTTGCACAACAGTCTCGATACCAATTTCGACTTTAGGATTTTCAATATATTCGGTCATGATATCTTGATGCTCAAGTGTTTCTTTTAGTATTGTATTACTTAGTAGTTTACTTTTATTATCAGTAGCAAGCTTCAAATCTGCGTGCCCTAGCAGTCCTGCATTTGTTGGAAGCATCGCAAGTTCTTGTTCCATCAAAAAGTCCTCAAGTGTATGAGCAAATGTTTCTACTTGCATATCTCCTTCTAGGGTAATGAGTTTCACATTTTTTTTCGTACTGATTTTGATAGCTTCTATATCAACAAGAAAATCACTTTTACTCTTGAAGGTATCGTACTTAAAGTCTCTTCCTTCTTCACCAAGTTTTAACTCATTATGTAAGGAATCTTTGTATATTCCGTCAACTTTAACTTCACTTTTAACACCATCAACTTCAACAACAATATGTTGTGCTGTAACTGGCACCCCAAAAGCAGCAACTGCCGTTACCAAAAATATGCAGAAAACTTTTAATACTATTATAAAGATTTTTTTATTTGTTTTATTTTTCATTTTTACTCCTTTGCATCATTTCAACTTATTTTAAAATGATAAAGATTCTATTTTTCTATTATTCATTATACACTTTTTCAAGTTTTTTCGCAAATCTGAGGAGATTCTAAAATTTAAATTTATGCGAATCAAAGGAAATCAGGCCCGATAAGCCCTATAAATTAGCATACTGCGTGATTGAAACTACCTATTTTCTCTACTAAATTAAAGATCTGAAAAATTATTCAACACATTTTTGATATCAAGACTCGCTTAAGTAACTTTTAGTTTTTTACCGCGATTCCATCATAAAAAGCTACTAAAGAATATTTTCATACCCTTTAATAGCTTTTTTAGTTTTTTATTTATAGTTTTTTACCATAATATGCATTTTCAAGTATTTCTTCCATGTCTTTGATCATTGGTAATCTTGGATTACATGGTGAACACTGATCTTCATAAGCATTCATTGCTAGTGTATGGATATTTTCTTTAAATTCTTTTTCGTCTACTCCAAGAGATTGCAGACTCATTTCGACACCACATCTTTGAGCAAGCTCAGTTACGGCTTTAGCGAATGATTCTACACCCTCAGCTGGGGTACTTGCAGGAAGCCCTAAAAGCTTAGCAATATCCTGGTATCTCTTATCTGCAATATAGCTTTCATATTTAGGCCAAACTGCAAATTTTCCTGGTATTGTCCCATTGTATCGAATTACATGTGGTAATAAAATAGCGTTTGTTCTACCGTGAACAGTTCCAAACATCCCACCAATTTTATGTGCTAGTGAATGATTAATACCCAAGAAGGCATTAGCAAATGCCATTCCAGCCATTGTAGATGCATTATGCATTTTCGTACGCGCCTCTGGATCTGCAGCACCTTGATGAACAGATCTTTCAAGATATTCAAAAACAATTTTAATAGCTTGCAGTGCAAGTCCATCTGTATAATCGCTTGCAAGTATTGATACATATGCTTCAGTTGCGTGAGTCAATACATCTAATCCTGTATCAGCAGTAACAAATGATGGAACATTCATAACTAACTCAGAATCGATAATTGCGATAGTTGGCGTCAATGCATAATCTGCCAATGGATATTTTTTCTTCGCTTTTTTATCAGTAATAACAGCAAATGGTGTTACTTCTGAACCAGTTCCCGATGTTGTTGGTATACAAATCATCTTCGCTTTTTCACCTAATGATGGATATTTAAATGCTCTTTTTCTTATATCAATAAATTTTTGTTTTAAATCATCAAATTCAACTTCTGGGTTTTCATAAAGCAACCACATAACTTTAGCAGCATCCATTGGTGAACCTCCACCAAGAGCAATAATTGTATCAGGCTCAAATGCTTTGATTCGCTCTAGCCCTGCATAAACCATATCGACATCAGGATCAGGTTTAATATCAGAAATAATATCTATTGCTGGCATATTACCATTAGAATATAATACATTAAGAATACGTTGAACATATCCTAATTTTTCAATCATTTTATCAGTTACAATTGTAACTCTTTTTAAGTCTTTTATTTCCGCTAAATATTGAATAGAGTTTGGCTCAAAATAGATTTTTGAAGGCACTTTAAACCATTGCATATTATTATTCCGTCTCCCTATTCTTTTTATATTTAGTAAGTTAATTGCCCCAACATTATTTGATACTGAGTTAGCACCATATGATCCACATCCAAGTGTTAATGAAGGTAAGAAGGCATTATAGACATCTCCAATTCCACCAAAAGTTGAAGGTGCATTTGCAATAATACGGCATGCTTTAACGCGTTTTCCAAATTCTTCAATCAAGTCATCATCTTGTGAATGGATTGCTGCCGAATGACCTAAGCCATTGAATTCAACCATTTGTTCGGCTTTAATCATTCCATCTTCTGTATTTTTAGAGCGCAGAACTGCAAGTACTGGTGATAATTTTTCGCGTGTTAACGGTTCTTTCACTCCTACTTCTACACATTCTGATGCAATAATTACAATATCTTCTGGTACAGTAAATCCTGCTTCTTTTGCAATCCACTGTGGTGATTTCCCAACAACATTCGGATTTAATTTCCCATTTTCAACATCTTTGGTTCCACTTACGACACCAAACATGAATTTCTCAAGTTTTTTCTTTTCTTCTTTAGTAGTGAAATATACATGAAATTTTTTGAATCTTGTAATTGCATCATCATAAATTTCTGTATCAATAATAACAGCTTGCTCAGATGCACATATCATTCCATTATCAAAACTTTTCGACAATACAATATCATATACTGCACGCTCAATTTTCGCAGTTTTTTCAATATAAGCAGGTACATTCCCTGCTCCTACACCAAGTGCTGGTTTACCACAAGAGTAAGCTGCGCGAACCATTGCATTCCCACCTGTTGCCAAAATTGTTGCAACTCCTGGGTGATTCATAAGTTGGCTTGTTCCTTCCATTGATGGAACTTCTATCCATTGGATACAATTTTCTGGTGCTCCCGCTGCAATTGCTGCATCACGAATAACTTTTGCAGCTGCAATTGAACATCCGTTTGCAGATGGATGGAAAGAGAAAATAATCGGATTTCTGGTTTTTAATGCTATCAAAGATTTAAACATTGCAGTTGATGTTGGATTTGTTGTCGGCACGATTCCACATATCACTCCAACTGGCTCAGCAATTTCTGTTATCCCTCGGATATCATCTTTTGAGACCACTCCAACTGTTTTCAAATTTTTCATATTATTAGGAACATATTCACATGCAAACATATTCTTTATTGCTTTATCCTCAAATATTCCACGTCCTGTTTCATTGACTGCATGCTCTGCTAGCACACCATGCTTATCAATTCCTGCAACAGATGCTTTCTTGACGATAAAGTCTACTTCTTCTTGTGTTAGCCCCATGAATTCACTTAGTGCTTTTTGTCCTTTTACGACCAAACCATTAATTTGTTTTTTTATATCTAGTTCTTTTTTTTCTGTCATTTCAGACACCTCCAAATAATTTTTTTATTACAAATAGTATTATAC
>BHER01000063.1 GCA_003864555.1 Erysipelotrichaceae bacterium
CTATTTTATTGAAGAAATTGATGAAGAGAAGGATGAGCATGAGAAAAATTAATGTTGTCTGTGGAATAATTTATAGAGGAGATACCATACTTTGTGTACAGCGCTCAAAGAGTATGGTATTACCTGATATGTGGGAATTTCCCGGTGGAAAAATTGAAGGGACAGAATCACCAGAAATAGCACTAGAAAGAGAAATAAAAGAAGAGCTCTCATGCAGAGTAGAAGTAGGAGAATTCATCGAAAAAGGTATGTATACATACGATTTTGGTGAAGTACATTTACTTGGATACGCCTGTAAATTACTAGAGGGAGAGCCAACAATTTTAGAGCATAGTGCCAAAAAATGGTTGAAAAAAGAAGAACTCTCATCCCTAAACTTTGCACCAGCCGATATCCCAATAGTCAATAAAATCCAAAAATCAAAATAGAAAAAAGTGCAATAGCTTTTTTTTTGTTCTTTTGCAGACCCATATCATTTTACAATTAACATGGTTTCAGATACTCAATACCAAAAAATGCCAAAGAGATGTCCAAAAAATGGTTTAAGAAAACGTTTACTAATTTGCCGGGCTGAATTATAATAAAAATGAGGAGGAAGTATACGTGGATAGCAGAAGTAGAAAATTAATTGTGACATTACAGTTATATGGTAATTCACCTTTAGAAAAGCTAGAACAAATCCTTGGTATGAGCCGTAGGCAGATTCGTTATAGTATTGAGAAAATAAATGAGTTGCTTGCAAGCAATGACATTGCTGTGGAGATATATATCAAAGGAGCAGATGTCGAAATTAGTAATTATACTGACTTTATTGAGCAAGTTGATATTGCGAAATTAGAGCAAGCTTTCTATTTTACAAAAGAAGAACGTCTGTATATGCTCATAATTTATCTGTATTGTAATACCGGTTTTATCTCACAACAACATCTTCAACATTTTTTGAAGGTGAGTCGGAATTCTATCCAAAATGATTTAATACAGACACAAGAGATACTACAAAAGTATCAAGTAGAAATTTCCTATAATCGTAAAAATGGTTATCGGATTACTGGGGATCAGTGGCATAAACGTGGGGTACTACTACTTGCAACTGGCATGCTCCAGCAATTAACAGAAGCAGAGAGGATTTTTGAATATCTGCGAATTGAAATGGGCTATATGCAACCATATGAGAACTACCGCAAGCAAATGGGGATAATTTTAGAAAAGAGTCGTCGGGTATATGTTGAAAGTAAACTTGAGGGGATTTTATCACAGCTCTACTTTATCTGGGGAATGAAGTCTACTGAAATCACGATGAATATGCAACAGCGCCTCCTTGGGAAAAATGGCAAAGAACATGAGCATATTATTTCATATCTAGAGAATCTTTTTGTTAAAAGAACGACTGGACTCCAAGAGTATACAGAAATTTTATTACAAAGCGCAATGCTCTATGGCGATAGTACTATTTTCGATGCTGCATTTTCTACATCTCTACATGCTTTTATTGAAGAGATGCTTAAGCGTTTTGAACTGATGACAGGTCTTGTCCTCGAAAATAGAAAACAATTTATCAAAGGATTATATGGCCATCTGCGGGCACTCTATTATCGTATTTTTTATAAAATCCCTTGCTTAAATTCGAGTGCTACTGAAATTCAATTACAATACCGTGAGCTTTTTGCAATTATTGGAATCCTACTTAAACCACTTGCAGAAAATTTGGGCGAACAAATAATGGTAGATGAAATAGCCTATATCACGTTGCATTTTGCCGCAGGCTATCAAAAAACGGAAGATATCTCTAATAAAATGCAAACACATGCACTAATCTACTGTGCAAATGGTATCGGAACATCGGCCATTTTAACCAAGCAACTTGAAGCGCTTTTCCCAGAAATCATCTTTGAGCGTGGCTACCAAAAACAACTGATATACAGTGAGGGGCACCAATATAAACTCATTTTTGCAACAAGTGAAATTCAACATCCAACCGTTCCAACATTCATTGTTCCAACACTTCTAACATTTGAGAAAAAACGAATATTAGTTGATGCCGTACAACAGGTTTTAGCGGGTGTGGAGCAGACAAAAAAAAGGCAGATGACTTTGATTGAACTTATTAAAAAAAGTGCAGATATCTTGGATGAAGAGAGCTTGAGGAAAGACTTACAGAATTTTTTTAAAGAACAAAGTTTTGGAATAAACGAGAGGGGAAAACAACCAATGCTAGCAGAATTAATAACAGCAGATATGGTCCAATTTGTGGATGAAGTTTCGAATTGGGAGGAGGCTATAAAAATTGGTGCACAGCCACTTTTAGAAAGTGGGGCAATCAGGTCAGAATATGTCCAAGCGATGATTGAAAATGTAAAAAAACATGGACCATACATTTTAGTAGGCAATCAAATTGCAATTCCTCATGCAAGGCCTGAGGAGGGTGTTGAGGCAATTGGGATAAGTTGCCTGATTCTTAAAAATCCTGTAGCTATTTTAGATAATCCTGAAAAAAAAGCGAAGATTTTTTTCACACTAGCAGCAATTGATGGTCAAGCACATCTACGGGCACTCGGGAAACTATCAGAAATTTTACTAGATGAGCAGAGATGCGCAGCACTTTTAGCTGTTCAAAATCCCGAAGAATTTTTAGAAATTATTCAAAAATAAAAAAAGAAAGAAGCGATTGAAATGAAAATTATGGCAGTATGTGGATCAGGTTTAGGAAGCAGTTTTATGCTAGAGATGAATATCAATGGAGTTTTAAAAGAAATGGGAATAACAGATATTACAGTTGAACACACTGATTTAGGATCAGTTACACCCGATATGGCAGATATTTTTGTCGCAAGTTTAGATTTGGCTGATGGAATGCGTGCACTCCCAGAATTACTTATTCTAAATAATATTATCGACAAAGTTGAACTTAAAACCAAACTTACTGAGATGCTTACTAAGCATGGAAAAATCTAGTCTAAATATTATTGAGGAGGAACAAATATGCAAATTTTTAATGAAATTATTCGATTTATTCAAGATATTCTAAGTCAACCGGCGGTACTTATTGCACTTATTGCTTTAATTGGGTTACTTTTACAGAAAAAACCAGCTTCGGAGGTTATCCGTGGAACGCTCAAAACATTCTTAGGTTTCATCATTATCTCAGCAGGTGCTGGGGTTATTGTTGGAGCACTAACACCTTTTGGTGAAATGTTTCAGCATGCCTTTAATGTTCAAGGTGTTGTGCCAAATAATGAGGCAATTGTTGCCCTTGCATTAACAGAATACGGATCAATTACAGCGCTTATCATGCTTTTTGGGATGATAGCAAACCTGATACTTGCTCGTATAACACCATTAAAGTATATCTTCTTAACAGGACATCATACACTCTATATGGCTTGTATGATTGGTGTTATTATGGTTGCAACAGGCATGGATAATGTGATGGCTGTTATTATTGGATCAATAAGTCTTGGACTTGCAATGGTTATTTTCCCAGCAATTGTGCAACCATTCATGCGTAAAATAACGAAAGATGATTCTGTTGGTCTTGGACACTTTAGTAGTGTTGGATATGCAGCATCAGCAATTGTTGGAGGAATAGTTGGTAAAAATTCACGTTCAACAGAAGAACTAAATTTTCCAAAATCATTAGCGTTCTTACGTGATAGTTCAATTTCAATTTCATTGACAATGATGGTTTTATATGTTGGTGTTGCACTCTTTGCAGGACCAGATTATGTTGAAACTACTATGAGTGGTGGACAAAACTATTTAGTATATGCAATCATCCAATCTATTACATTTGCTGCTGGAGTATTTATCATCCTCTCAGGAGTAAGACTCGTATTGGCAGAAATTGTCCCAGCTTTTAAAGGGATATCTGAACGTTTTATCCCCGGAGCAAAACCAGCACTTGATTGCCCAGTGGTATTCCCATATGCACCAAATGCTGTGTTAATTGGATTTTTCTCAAGTTTTGTAGGTGGTATTGTTGGACTCATTATCTTGACATTTATGGGTGGGATTATCATTTTACCTGGTGTTGTTCCTCATTTTTTTACCGGAGCAACAGCAGGAGTATTTGGAAACTCAACTGGTGGAGTTCGTGGAGCAACAATTGGTGCTTTTGTAAATGGATTGATCATCACCTTTTTACCAGTCTTCTTATTACCAGTACTTGGTAATTTAGGCTTTGCAAACTCAACATTTTCTGATGCTGACTTTGGCGTAACTGGTATTTTCCTTGGGAATGTTGGGAATATTGGTGGACCATGGTTAGTAACTGCTGCAGTTATTACAATTGTGGTCGGATTGGTTGCATCAAACCTTCTTGTCAAAAAATCAAAAACTAAAGCAGAGGTGGAATAAATAATGGATAATACATTTAGAAATACATCGTTAAACCTTGAATTTTTTGCAAAAGAAATCCGCTTAAGTCTTTTAGAACAGCTATATAATCGGGGATTTGGACATTATGGGGGGAGCTTGTCAATTGTTGAAGTATTGGCAGTAGTCTACGGAAAATGGATACGCAATACTGTTGGAAAACCCAATATAAATGAAGATGACTGGTTTATTTTATCCAAAGGGCATGGAGGACCGGCACTGTATAGTGTGCTGGCACTTCAAGGTTATATTAGCAAAAATAGCCTGCTTACACTAAATGACAATGGGACAATGCTCCCAAGCCATCCTGACAAAAATTTAACACCCGGCATTCAAATGACGACTGGATCACTAGGACAAGGTGTTAGTGTTGCAGTCGGATTAGCAAAAGGAATCAAAGGCGATGGCAAAGATGCCCGCGTGTTTACAATTGTTGGCGATGGTGAATTAAATGAGGGACAGTGCTGGGAAGCCATTTCTTTTGCAGCACATCATAAATTAGATAATCTCATTATTTTTGTCGATAATAATAAAAGACAATTAGATGGCTTAACAGTAGATATTTCTAATCCTTTCGATTTCGTTGAAAAAATGACAGCTTTTGGATGTGATGCGCAAGAAGTAGCAGGAAATGATGTAAATCTTATCGATGCAGCCATAGCTAAGGCTTATGCAACACCTGGTAAACCACATATTATTATTCTTGATACAATTAAAGGGCAGGGTGTTAGCTATTTAGAAAATTTATTTGATAACCACCATCTAAGACCAACACAAGCGGATGAAGATGCAATAAAAGAGGCGATTGCTATTTTACGTAAGCAGACTGGTAAGGATGAAATTGGAGGTTGTGAACATGATTAAAAAAGAAAATATTGAAATGCGCCAAGTATACACAAATAAGTTAATTGAATTTGCTGAAAAAGGTGAAAACATTATTGCTCTTGAAGCAGATTTAATGAGTGCGATTGCCATGAAACCATTTGCCCAAAAATATCCCAATAAATTTATTAATTGTGGAATTATGGAAGCAAATATGGTGGGTGTTGGTGCTGGTCATGCACTACTTGGAAAAAAAGTTTTCATCCATACATTTGGACCATTTGCAACACGACGTTGTTTTGATCAACTTTTTATCTCGTTAGGATATGCACAACTTCCTGCTGTAATTTTGGGATCAGATTCTGGAGTTACTGCGGAACATAATGGGGGGACACATATGCCGTTTGAAGATTTAGGTCTTATGCGCCTCATTCCTTCTGCAACAGTTTTTGAGGCTAGTGATAGTATCATGCTAGCCCAATTACTCGAAATTGCTAAGGACTCCAAAACCCTTACGTATATTCGAACAATTCGTAAACAGGCAGATATGTTTTATACAGCTAAAGATAGTTTTAAAGTTGGTGGATCAAAAGTCTTGCGTGATGGCGCGGATGGCGTTATTTTTGCAAGTGGTATTATGGTGAGTGAAGCAGTAATAGCTGCAAATACACTAGCAGAAGCGGGCATTGATATTGCAGTCGTAGACACATATTCAATTGCACCAATTGATAGCCAAACGATTATAAGATATGCCCAAAAAACTGGTTATGTTATTACCGCTGAAAACCATAATGTTATTGGTGGACTTGGTAGTGCCGTAGCCGAGGTATTATTAGAAGCGGGCATCAAGACTAAATTTAAGCGTGTGGGTGTAAGGTCATCTTTTGGACAGGTAGGAACGCGTGCGTACTTACAAAAAGTCTATGGACTTGACGCTGAAACAATCATCAAAACATACCATGAACTTAAAGAACAGTAAAAAAATGGAG